>JACRDV010000104.1 GCA_024860865.1 Methanobacteriota archaeon
AAACCCCTCCGGGGAAATAAGACTGTTGTTTATCCAGTTCTTTTGTTGAAGGGATAATTGTTGTTTTTATTTTTCAACAATATTAGAAATTCTAAATTGATCCTATGTCAACAATTAAATGATTCTACTTAAATTGACCGGTCACTGACCGGTCAATCCCGGATAAGTATACTTACCATGGTTTGGTAATCGGGGGATATACTTTATAAAACAAGAACAAATGAAAAAAATTGAAGGGGCTAAATCGGCAATTTAAAGCAAATTGAGCTAAAAAAGGCAACAAGCAATTAATCTTTTTTTCATGGCAACCGGAGATGCATAAGAACCAACAAAGTAAACCTAAAAATAGTTAGAAATCAAGTTTATAATGAGATGTTTAGAATGAAAATTAAATCTATTCTGCTGGATATAGATAATGTCTTATATGATAGCGTAAAATTAACTGAGGCCACTCGAAGAAATGCAATAATATCTATGATTGAAGCTGGCTTGCCGATTAAAGATGTAGAGCAAGCATATCAAATGCTCCTTGAAATAGTTAAGGGCTATGGGTCAAATTATCCATATCATTTTGACAGATTGCTTGAAAAATTTGGAGTTAAGTGGAATCCACACATAATTGCTGCCGGCGTAGTTGCATATGATGATACTAAGCATGCTTATTTGAAACCATACCCAGAAGTAATTCCAACTTTGCTTAAATTAAAGGCAATGGGCTATAAGCTTGGAATTATTTCTGATGGCAGAGCAGTTAAACAATGGGACAAATTGATTAGGCTTGGAGTGCAGCACTTTTTTGATGTTGTAGTAACGTCAGAAGAAGTTGGAGTAGAAAAACCAGATTCAAGAATTTTTGAAGCAGCTTTAGAAGCTCTAAACTGCAGGTCAGAAGAATGTTTAATGATTGGCGATAGACTTACCAAGGACATAGCAGGTGCAAACAAAGCAGGAGTAATTTCTGTTAGAGTCCTGAAAGGGAGATATGCTAATGAAAAGCCAGTTAACCCTTCTATGAAGCCAAAGTTTGAAATTAAAAATTTAACTGAGATTTTTGATGTTTTAGCTAAACTTAGTTAAATAAGATAATTTGTTTAGAAAAAGATTAAGCCTTAAGAAGCTGAAATTCATCTCCAAAAGCGTCTTGTTTGAACATAAATTTTCTCTGCATTCAATATATCTCTATAAAATTCATCTTCACTTCGATGGAAATGCCCTAATATTCTAGTTGCTGTCTCTGGCCCAACTCCATGGCCTGCCATTGCAATGATTGCTTGCTTTCCATTAGACAATACTAGTTGTGCATTTTGCCAAATTCTCCTGAGATTTTTTCTTTCCTCTTGGGACAACCCTTTTTTGCTCTTATATTTTTTAACTATATGTTCACTTTCAACATCTCTAACTCTTAAAGCTGCTAGTAACCTTGAACTGCATTTTTGACAACTTGGTCTTTCATCTAAATTTTTTATTGTCATTGTCGTAGTCCACTGTCCGCAATAGACACAGAGCAGTTTGACTTTTTCATTTAATAGACGATGTTTTAGAGCTTTTAAAATAGCTCGCTCTGCCCTTTCAGGAACTAATAATTCCTTTTTAATGAGCTGATCAACACCAACTAAACTAATTGGAGAAAAGTTTGCGCCAGTTGGTTTAGAAGCAGTAATAATTTCAATTTTATTATTTTGAATGAGTTCTAAAATTTCCTCAGTTTTTTTGACATCTAATCTTTCGAGAGATTCTCTCACAGCTTCCCAATAAATTGGGGTGTTTTCAAAGCTTCTTAGCAATTTTGGCAAGCTAACTTTATCATAATCAACTTCTTTCTCAATTGCTCCAAATTTCCTTCCAACGTGTACTAACCTCCATCGGAGCAAGGGCATTTGCTTTAAAGTCATCCTTATTATTGGCTCAACTTCAGAAGGTTTTATAGTGAAAAGCAATTCTTTAACTATCTCTAGGTCAGCTTTTACTGGCAACTCTAGCGTAATGCGATATGGATCTGATTGCATACCAACGCTGCTCCCAAACCTTGCAGTTAATAAAATTGCAATCAACCTGCCAAGCGTTTCATTTGTAAGCGTTCCAAAACAAGAGTTAATTATAACAAATCTATCTACTGCTTCGATGAGCAGCTGTTTATCCGTAGGTACGGGCATTTTTTGATTAAGCTGCTTTTGGATTAGAGATATAACTTTTTTCAAAGCGTGCTTTTCTGCTGAATATTCTACAAATAATTCGCTAGCGACTCCATCAGATTTAATTCCCTCTTTCAGTTTTCCTCCAATGAACCCTCTGAGCCGTCCAACTTCTTGTGCAACTTCAAAAGGAACCGGAATTTCCTCCCCAATCCAGGATGGAATTGCTCCGGTAGGATCATTAATTGGCTCAACTTGAATTTTATCCCCAAGGATTCCAACTACTCTCCAAGGTTGGCCCCTACATATTACTGCAACATTCGGTTGAATATAATTTGCAACAAATGCTTCATCGAATGAACCAACTGGTGTTTTTGTGAGGAGGTTAATTACTAAATATCTTTTTTCATCTGGAATCATTGAAAGCGTTCCATAGTAGTATTTCCACCCTCCTCTTTTTATGCTGAAAGTTTCAGTGACTCCATCGAAAAACAAAATACTTGGAAACTGTGAGCTGAGATGTTTAACTATGCTTGCAAGAGTTTGCTTATCGAGAGCTCTAAATGGGTAGGCTCTTCGTATGATCTGGAGCGCTTTATCAAGAGTTAATCGCCTAAAATCAATCGCCAACCCAACAACTTGGTGAGCAAGAGCATCAAGTGCATTCTCTTGCGTTTTAACCGGTTCAAGCTCCTCATTTTTAGCCTTTCTAGATACTACAGCTGCCTCAAGGATATCATCAGCCTCAGTAGCAATAATTACCCCTTTTGAAATTAAACCTACTTTATGGCCAGAACGTCCTACTCTTTGAACCAATCTAACTACTTGGTGAGGAGACATGTATTGAATTGCTAAATCGACACTGCCAACGTCTATACCTAACTCCATTGATGAAGTAGCGATTATTCCTTTCAGCATCCCACTCTTAAAGGCTTCTTCGGTTGAAACCCTTGATTCACGAGAGAGCGAACTATGATGGACTTCTAGCGGAAACTTTTGATCCCAAAATTTAATGCGAGAACCTAAAATTTCTGCCATTTCTCTGGTGTTAACAAAAGTTAGAATTGAAGTGTGTTTTTCGATTAGTTCTTTTATAGAGCGAATTCTTGCAACTGCGCTTGCTGTTGTAAAAAGTTGAGGAGCAAGTTCTCTGTCATCCGAAGTTGGGGATGGGCTCTCCACCTTGAGCTCCATCAAATGGGAAGTAGAAATCTTTACAATTTCAGCAGTTCGATCTGTGCCGACTAAAAATTTGGCTACAATTTCTGGTGTGCCTATGGTTGCGCTTAAACCAATCCTTTGAAATTCTTTTCCTGTGAGCTCTCGCAATCGCTCAAGAGCAATTGAAAGCTGAGCTCCCCTTTCATCTTCAGCAAGCTCATGGATCTCGTCAATTATTAGCCATCGAACGCCTCTTAGGTACTCTTTGAGAATTTTACCTGGTAAAATTGCTTGAAGTGTTTCGGGCGTAGTTATTAACATTGCAGGCGGCTTCTGAGCTTGGGCTCTTCTTTCAGTTACAGAAGTATCACCGTGTCTCACCATTACTGGAATAGCAAGCTCTTTGCCCAACCATTCCAGCCTTCTTAACAGATCCCGATTGAGTGCTCTAAGCGGAGTAATGTATAAAATACCAATGCCGCTAATCTTGTCCTTCGACTTCAGATACAAATCAAAAATCGGGAATATCGCTGCTTCCGTTTTTCCAGCACCAGTAGGGCCTATCAGCAGCACATTCTTTCCTTGCAAGATTAGCGGAATTGCCTCTGCCTGTGGCTCAGTTGGCCTTTCAAAGCCCATTTTTTTAATAACACTTTGTATTTCCGGAGCGAGCAGTTCAAAAACGTTCATTTTTAATCTCCATTAGTTTAAAGAAGCCAATTATATATTCAGAGTCTAAATTCAAAAAGGTTTGTCGGTGATGGTTTGTTCTTCGGTGGAGATGAAGCGGGCAAGGGGCCAGCTTTAGGCCCTTTAGTTATTGGAGCAGTTGCATTAGATGGGATAGGGATAAAAAAGTTAAAAGAGGTTGGTGTTAGAGATTCGAAAGCTTATTTTTCAAATCGCACACGCGAGTCCCATGCTAAATTGATCGAAAAAGTAGCATTGGCTACAAAAGTTTTGGTAGTGCCAGCTGCGACTTTAAATAAATTAAAAACTAAGTATGAAATTTCCTTGAATAAAATGTTAGAAATGTTCTATCAGCGAGTTTTTAAAGACTTGGTTGATAAAGCTGGGGTTCCAGAAGCAATTTATATAGATGCATTCGAAACCCCTCAGCTTTTGCAGCAGGCAATTGGTATAATAGTTAAAACAAAAATCATAGTTGAACACGAGGCGGATACAAAATATTTGCCGGTCATGGCAGCGAGCGTACTTGCTAAGACCACTAGAGAGAAAGAAATTGAAAAGTTAAGAAGAGAATACGGAAATTTCGGATCTGGCTATCCTTCTGACCCTAAGACTCAAAGATGGCTAAGGGACTGGTATAAAGAAAATAGAAGCTGGCCACCAATTGTTAGAGAATTCTGGGAGACAATAAAAAGAATTGAAACACAAACTTAATTTATATATTTAGAATTAACGACTTGAGTTTCAAAAATCCTCAGCATATTTGTCTTAATTATAACCTTGCTCCTTTCAGAATCTTTTGCCAAATGTCGAAAGTAGAGAGATTGGAAAGCCACTTTTTAAGATATCGAATATCTAAACGCCCTTTCTGTATTTCATAAATGCCTAAGGCGTCAGTAAAGTGCTTCTCTGAGCCAAACTCTTTGTACCAGTTAAGTTTAACTATTATGAGATCCTCTGGCGTTGTGATGTACATCATCTTGTCAAATATCTTTTTTTTCTTTCTCCTTTTGAATCGGAGTTTATCATACTCGTCATCCTTTACCAACCAAAAATCAACCTTAAATCCTGTCTTTTGATGTATCGCATTAAACATACTCTTATGGCGGATTGCCTCGATAATTCCCTCAAGGCTTATGTAAAATTCTCCTTGGAATAATTTAACAATAGCTTCTTTTTCCGGAGCCCTAATCTCTATTACAATGTCCACATCATGAGTCAATCTGGGTCTACCATAGTAGTTGACTGCTATTGCCCCAGTTATCATGTAAGGGAGCTTTAAAGCATCCAAGAAGGTAACAACTTTTTTAAGGATATATTCCTGGGTTATTTTAGCAGTCATTTTGGGAGTCGCTCTCTGAGTTTTTTCTTTAAGTCCTCTTCTGAAATTTTAGGGAACTCACTTCTTATGGCAGACTCAACTATCTTATGGGCCATTTCATATAATTCAGCACCGATTCTTACCCTTCGGTTGCCCGGCATCCTCCGAAGGATCTTTAGATATTTTTTTTCAGCTACTTCTGGTTTCATGCCCTTTTTCCTACTATGAGAAATCGCGACAGGATTAAATATTTTTAACTAATTGAATCTATATACTATTAAGAAATTTAGTTCTTTAAGGCAAAATTATGGTTGTTGGTGCCACTCTTATCAATGTTGCTCCTGGTAAAGAACGTCCAGTATACCAGGTTTTAAAGACAATTAGAAACATCAGAGAAATTTTGCACTTGTTTGGAGAATATGATTTTTTAACAATAATAGAAGCTGAAGGATTAAAAGCTCTGAATGACATAGTTGACCAAATAAGAAATATACCAGGAGTAACTTCTACTAAAACTATGCTTGCAGCTGAGCTGTGAGGTGATTTATTTGGGAATTAGCGATTTGAAAGCTAAAGACATTATGATTCCGCAACAAAAATTGATAACTATCTTCTCGGAGGATAAAGTGGTTGCAGCCGACTTAAAAATGGTCAGAAGTGGTATTGGTGGACTACCTGTTGTTGAGAAAGATGGGACATTGGTCGGAATAATTACTCAGCGGGATATACTTTTATCAAGGTTCCACCAAATTGGTGAATTAGAAGTTGCTGATTTGATGACAAGAAATCCGATAACCGTTACCGAAGAAACATCAATAAAAGAAATTTTACTGACTATGTCCGATCAAAAAATCGAGCGTTTGCCCGTGGTTAAAGGCAATAAAATTGTTGGTCTAATTGTTCATGATAAAATTTTACGAGCTTTAGCGCAGGGATTATAAGGATATAATTCTCGAGAAGAAAAAAGTTAGATATAATGGCTAAAGTGTGGTCAGCACTAGTTTAACTACTCCTTTGTAGCGAATTATTAAACTTATAGTGGAAAATAAAATCTCCGCTCTAACTGTTGTTGGCAATCGCGGAGAAGAGTAAGAAAATTTAGATTTTATCTTATTCTAGGATAATAGTATAAACTAATCAATGTTTTATTACCCAATCTATTGGAGATTCTGTTGAAGCCGCTAGTCTACGCAGATACAAGAGAGCAGCCCTCCAACGTGCCTGAAATTTTGAAAAGCCTCGGGGCCAGGGTAATTTTTGAAGCCCTTACGGTGGGAGATTACATAGCTGCCCGGGATTGTGCAGTAGAAAGGAAAACTCTTAAGGATTTTGTAAGCTCAATTTTTCAAGCAAGAATTTTTGATCAAGCTCGCAGATTGCTTGAAGTATATTCAAAGCCTTTGATCATTGTTGAGGGAAATTTAACAGAAATTTTTGAAAAAACAAATATTCAATCGAGATCCATATGGGGTGGGTTGCTCGCTTTAATGCTTGATATAGGGGTGCCAGTTCTATTTGCAAGAGATAGATATGAAACAGCTGAGATTATTTTTACGCTTGCAAAGAGGGAGCAAACTGAGAAAAAGAAAGCGCCAGTAGTTAGACCAAAGCGCAAGATGTGGACTTTAGAGCAGCGCCAGCTCTATGCTTTAATGGGCTTGCCTAATGTTGGTCCTGAAATTGCTAAGAGATTGCTTAGAAAGTATGAAACTCTTCGGAAAGTTTTTGCCGCTCCAGAACATGAGCTTTGGCATATTGAGGGTCTTGGTAAGAAAAGGGCAAAGAAGATCTGCGAATTGTTAGATGCAATTTTTGAAGAAAAACAATTTAAAGAATGATCAAAAAATGAAAATTAGCTGCGGCCGTAGTCCAGCCTGGTAAGACGCGAGCCCCCCATTGTTTAGAGGAAAGCTCGTAACCCGGGTTCAAATCCCGGCGGCCGCACACACTCGAGTTTTTCCGATTTTTCTTTGCCACCAATCCAAAAGTTTTGCTTGATTTAGTAGAAAATTATGGCAAAGAGCCTGGTTAGCGCATCTGGATTACTTCTAGGCGTATTACACCTAAGCTTTCTAGCAAAAAATTTGCAATGATGTTTGGGTCT
>JACRDV010000105.1 GCA_024860865.1 Methanobacteriota archaeon
AAAATTTTGGTAAAGAAATCGAATTTTATCTTTCTAATTTTCCGAATATTTCTTTGACAGGCACCGGTTGTAGTTTATCATGTAAACACTGTAATAAAAAATTTTTAGATAGAATGATTCCCGCAACCACTCCTAAAAGATTAGTTGAAATTTGCAAACAATTGGACCAAAAAGGAGTTGTTGGTTGTTTATTAAGCGGAGGCTCTAGAAAAGATGGCACTGTACCATTAGATCGATTCACCAATGCAATCGCTCAAATTAAGAAAGAGACAGATTTGGTTTTGATTGCCCACACAGGCCCGCTTAATGAAAAACAAGTAAAAGCCATAACTAAAGCTGGACTAAATGGCGCTCTGGTGGATATAATAGGAGCTAAAGAAACAATTAAGGAAATCTATGGACTTAATTTAGATCCTAACAATTTTAAAAAAACTTTAAAAGCCTTTGAAAAAGCTGGAATTCCAAATCTCTCGCCGCATGTAATAGTTGGTTTGCATTATGGAAAACTGCTTGGCGAATTTAAAGCTCTTGAAATGATTTCTGAAGTTGAACCTACAAATATCGTTATTGTTGCATTTATTCCGACTAAAGAAACTCCATTTGAAAAGATTAACCCTCCAATGCCGGAAGATGTTGCAAAAGTAATTGCTCAGGCAAGAAAAATGTTTCCAACTACACCAATTGCTCTAGGATGTATAAGGCCTGGAACTAACCGATCAAAAATGGATGAGCTAGCAATTAGAGCCGGGGTAAATAAAATCGCAGTCCCTAGTTCGCACGCAATTAAGGTTGTTAAATCATTAAATCTGAAAGTGAAAATTTATGACACGATGTTATGCTGTGTTTGTAATGAAGATGAGATAAAAAAAGATCTTACAAAAGGTCCTAAGCGCTGGTTTTCAAAAGTATAAAGTTGAAACTTATGAGTATATTATAAATCACTATATGAGAAATTCTCAATTTCGCTTCAAGTAGTTATTTCACCACTTATATTAGTTAACATCATTCTTCTAATATCCTCTATATCTTTATAATGAGCAAGCAACCATCCTAGCTTAATATACGCAACCTCCGCAAGCATATCTCCTCCAGGAATTACCCCTCGGGCTAAAAGCTCTCTGCCAGTTGAGTAAACGCTCATATTAACTCTCCCAAAGATTGTCTGAGAAGTCATAACAACTGGAATTTTGTTTCTAATTGCTTTTTCGATTGGATCAAATAACCATTCAGGGGCATGACCCAATCCAGTTCCTTCTATTACTATCCCCTTATAGCCAGCATTAATTAAAAGGTCAATTATATCAGATCGAATGCCTGGATATGTTTTAACTAATGCAACTTTTGGTTCAAACTTATCATCAACTAGAATTTTTCGCTTGCTTCTTGGGATATAGTCATTTCTAAATAGGGTAATCTTGCCGTTTTCAACTTTCCCAATTGAAGTTGCATTAATGGTTTGAAAAGCATCTCTTTTGGAGCTATGCATTTTCCTAACTCGAGTCCCAGGATGAATCAAACAATAGGAGTCGCTTTTTTCACCATGCATCACAACAACAACTTGAGCGAATGGGGCATTTGCTGCTACAGCCACACCATCAACTAGATTAATTGCAGCATCGCTCGAGCCTCTATCAGATGACCTTTGAGCCCCAATTAAAACAACTGGCACAGGCAAATTTTTTAGCATAAAGCTAAGAGCCGCACTAGTATAACCCAGTGTATCAGTTCCATGAGTAATAACAACTCCACTTACATTGCTTTCGATCTCTTTAGTAACTTCATGCGCAAGCTGTATCCACTTCTCAGGCGACATGTTTTCGCTAAGAATATTAAAAATCGGACGACCTTTGATATTTGCAAAATTTACAAGCTCTGGAACAGCTTGAAGCAAATCTTCTGCAGAGAATGCTGGACTAACCGCGCCTGTTTTATAATCAACTCGACTGGCAATTGTACCACCTGTGCTTAAAATAGAGACCGTTGGTTTAGTTGGATCTTCAATTATCTTAAATGGAAATTTAATGGCGAACTCCTCTCCAACGGCAACCTTTTCAACAGGAGTTTTTTCTGAAACTTCAATTCCAACATTATATCCATTATCGAGTTTAATCACGATGTGTTTGTCATCACCTAACTCACTCCGAGGCATCAAAATGCCCTCATAAGTTACACCTTTGCTC
>JACRDV010000106.1 GCA_024860865.1 Methanobacteriota archaeon
AACACAGATCTCATATAGGTCATACCTAGATCTACCAAAGTCACGAGCAAATTCAATCAGTTGTGCAGTCGACTCAAAACCATCTTTTGCGCTAACCACTTTTATTCTAGGCGCCTCTTCAAATGCAGAAATAATTTTTGCTGGATTTGCCTGAGTTTTAAGTTCAGCCATTACAGCATGCATGTGCATAATTGTAGTTGGAACAGCCACAGCGATTGTGGTTATATTTAAGTGAGGTAAAACCGTTTTAACATCAGGGCCATGATGTGAAGGGATAGTTGGCGGATCAGGTACAATTGCATTAATTGGTCCTTTCTTAATTTCTGCTGGGTCAGCTCCTCTTCTAATTACAACAGCTTGAGCACGTTTTATACCAAATGCTTGGTCAATTGTATTTAAGGTTCTACAGAGTCCTGTCGTATTGCAAGATACCACCCGGACAAATTGTTTTCCAAGTGCCTGCGAATAGTTACACTGTGCAACGAATGAAAGCTGTGTAAGAGCATGTTTCTCACCGCCTTCAAAGATTGCTTTTAACCCTGCTTTTTCATACATTGGCTTATTTATAGCACCAACTCCGCCTGGGGTGCAATCAACAACTATATCCACTTTTTTAAGCAAATCTTGTAAAGTTCCCTGGATCGGAATTTTTGCCTCTCGAAAAGCACTAGCTCTTTCCACATCAATAGCAAACAAATTGTAACCTTTTTTAATTGCGCTTGTTGCCTCAAAATCGGGTTTAGTTTTCGCCACTCCAATTAACTCCATATCATCTTGTTTTGCAACTGCGTCTGCGACTCTTTTACCGATTGTTCCATAGCCATTTATTGCAACTTTTACTTTCATAAAAATCCACAGAAATTTTTGTATTTATAAATTTTATTTTTAAATTCCAACGATTAAAGCAAATTGCATACCTGCTGCCGCACTGATTGGAACAGTAAAATTATCATTTAAATTTATCGGTAGCATTTCAACAAACATTCCGATAAGTGCCCCTGTAATCGCAAGTGGAAAGGCAATAAAAACCGCCGCACCTAAACTAGCAGCAATAATCCCGCTTATACTGCCCTCAATGCTCTTTTTTTGGTTTATTGGGTTACGAGTTTTTCCAAAATGTTTTCCAATCAATGTAGAAACCCCATCCCCAAGCCCTAACACAGCTATAGATGCACCAGCAACTTCTATGGAACAAATGTTAAAGCGTACAAGCAGGAAGAGCAGCACCATTGCACCGAGATAATAAGCTGAAGTTAAAGCCATTTTCTCTTCTTGCCGAATTGCATTTTCAACAACATCCGATATTATTGGGATTTTTATTTTTTTGTACACGCGCAAGTATTCTGAGGATACATAAACAATTATGAACAGCACTAGGGCAAGAATAACCAAGTTTAGATCTAGTTTTAAAAGTATCACAGCTAATGGAATTAGAACACCGCTCATATGGATTAACTGTCTAATAACTTCGAGTTTATCCATAAAAACCAACTACTCTTCCACATACATAATCTCCGGAACGCGTTTCAGTAGCATTCCTTCTATTCTCATAGGTTGAATTTTTTGTGCAAGGTTCAAAGCGCTTGTGAGTTTGCTTTCGCTCTCAGCATATATCTCAATCAGTGGATCGCCCTTTGCCACCCGGCGTCCGCGTTTAACTTTGAGGATTAGCCCAGCTCCCTTATCCTTCGGAGCGCCAACGGCTCTTGCAATTTGAATTATTAGTTTATTATCAATATGGGTCACATATCCGTCTGCCGTTGCACAAAAAGTAGCAGTTTTATTTCCAACTTGAACATCTTCAGGTTTAATCTCTGGATTCCCACCTTGGGCTCTAATAATTTGTTTCATTTTTTCAAGTGCTCTACCTGAGTGTAAAATTTCTTTTGCAAGGTTTTGTCCTTGGCCTTTGGGTGCTTTACCGCCTAGTTCAAGCAAAATACCAGCAATTGCAGTCGCCTTCTCTATCAAACTTGCCGGGCTTTTTGAACCGTATAAAGCTCTTAAAGCCTCTCTTGCCTCAAGCGCGGGGCCAACTGCTCTTCCAAGTGGTTGCCCTCCATAAGTTATTGCGCACTCAACATGCATGCCAAGGCGCTCGCCCAAGTCAACGAAATCTCTTGCAAGTTTTTTAGCTTCATCCATATTTTCAACTTTTGCACTTGGACCTGTAGGAATATCTATCACAACATACTCGGCTCCAACTGCATACTTTTTTGCTAAAACACTGGCAAGAGTTTGTCCTCTTGGATCAATTGCAAACGGGTAATTCATTTTTATGAAAATATCATCAGCAGGAGCAAGATTAACTGCTCCACCCCAAACGATTACTCCATTTATTTTCTCAACAATTTCTTGGATTTCTTTAATAGTTAAATCGACTGGTGCTAAAACTTCCATAATGTCTGCCGTTCCAGCGCAACTTGTAATCGCTCGGCTGCTAGTTTTTGGTATAGTTAAACCAGCAGCTGCAACTATTGGTACAATCAAAAGAGAAATCTTATTACCCGCGACTCCACCAATACTGTGCTTGTCGAAGATAGGATGTTTCTTAATTTCTAACCTTTCACCTGTTTCAGCAATTGCTCGTGCTAATGATTCGATTTCGCTTAAATCCAAATCATAAATATAAACTGAAGTTAAAAATGCAGAAATTTCACTTTCGCTTAATTTATTTAAAACTACATCTTCAACTATTTCTCTAATTTCTGCTGGCTCTAGTTTTTTACCTTGCATTTTCTTTTTGATAAACTCTAAGGACCTCGGCATCATCACAGGAACAAGGCTTACAAATTGTCCCTCTTTTAAGTCTAGAGCTCTTTTTATTTCAAGAAAAACTCCGACTTCCCCTTGCTTTAACATTGTTTTAGTTATATCAACTATCGCAATAATAGATCCTGTTGGCGTAGTTATTTTTACTCGGTCTTTGGAATACAGTCCAGCATCTCTTGCATCTTCAGCATTTAAAACTACAACTGGAGCACCGGCTTCCATGCTAAAGATTTTAATTTTCATGTTTTCTAAAGCCAAAAAAAATCCTCCAGTTCACTTCCATTGATTTAGTGCCAATTTAAGCTCTAAATGTTCTTTCGCATATTCTTTTAATGAAATGTTTCCCATTACTGCATCCACTGCTTGCCTTGCAGCTTTGGCACCAGATCTAGTGCCCAATGGATGACCATGAATACCTCCTCCCATTTGTATAATAAAATCGTTGCCGAATATTTTTATCAGCGATGGAATTAATCCTGGATGCAAACCTCCAGAAGCTACGGGTAGTACAGGTTTCATTCTACCCATCTTTCTTTTTAAGGTATCACAATTCTCTTGAACTTCTTCTTTAGTTTCATACATCTTACCGACCACAGTTCCAACATGCAATTGATCGAAACCAATAATTCTTACCAACTTTGCTATTACGCGCATTGAAATTCCATGCTTTGGATTTTTAGTGAAAGCGGCATGCCCAGCACGATGTGCATGTAAAATGAGGCTAAAATTTTGATCGCGCAGCGTTTGTAAAGCAGAGAAACCACAAACCAGAACGTCCACCATCGCATATTCTCCACCATGATCCTCAACAAATTGAGCGCGCCTGAGCATTTCGTTTGTTTCAGCAGTTATGTTTATC
>JACRDV010000109.1 GCA_024860865.1 Methanobacteriota archaeon
CGCAAAAAAGAAACCTTCGTGGAAATGATCGCCTTGGGTATCAGATAATTGTCCTAGCTCCTCAAAGAGTGAAACTAGAGTCTCAGCATCTTTAGGATTTTTACACTTCAGCATACTCAACATAAAATAGTCTCTGATGTCACTTAGTATTGCTATGTCTTCCTCTGTAATCGACCCAGTTTGCAACCTATGTTTTAAAAGTTTATCCTGCTTTGAAATTTCTAGTGCAAGCTTCTTTGCTAACTTTTTGTTGGTCATCATTTAAATCATTGACTCAGAATCAATCTGATAATTGCATGAGGTGCTAAACCTCAACTAATTTAAATTTCATTCAGTTGGTGTTGTTGGCATTGCTCCTTTTGTAGTGAAAAATCCAACTATAGCAGTGATGACTAGTAATCCACCTAAAATTTCTAATGCTGGCAAAGTGCCATCGCGGCAGGGCATCCCTGGTGCACACACTCCGATTAGAACAGTTGGTAGAGCTATAACAATTACGCCCAAGGCAGCTAAAATAACATTTAAAACTTTTTTCGTTTCTACCTGCTTACTGGCTATTAGAGCTAGAGCAGAGATAATAATCAAAGCTCCTGCCCCTAATTCTGACTGAGCTGTCCATGTGCACTTCATAGGTATTATCATTCCCATTTTGGTTTCCATCATTTTGCCATAGTATTCGCAAACTGGTAAGATATACCGTGGAACAACCATGACAAGAATACCAATTAGTGCAGCCACTCCTCCTAAAATCTTTGAAATTTCTGCCATAAGACCACCTATTCTTTTGAAATTGACATTAAAGTCTTAAATTTCTTACCAGTTGAAAACGTTCAAAAGAATTGCAAATAATTTTTTAAAAAGAAAGAATTGACTTTTTCTGTTTTTATTATTGCCAATACCCGACCAAAAGAACTATAAAATAAAGAATGCGCAAAAGAACGTTTACAATTCCTCTATTTTCTGAGATTGGCAATTATTAAGGTTTTTAATTATTTTTTGATGAAACATCTCGATATTCTAATATGTTACCATAGATTGGATAAAGAGCCGCTAGAAGGCCGGTTAGAATAGCAAAAATCAAGCTAGATACAATCAATGAACCAATATAAAGAGAAGTTGGCCACAGATACGGGACCCTTAATGAGGCTACAATTAAATTTTTAAAACTGTAGGCAATTGTTGTACAAAAAATAATTCCTAAAAATCCTCCAATAGTTGTTAGTAAAATTGCTTCCAATACGATTAATTTAAAAATTAAGCCCTGAGAGGCACCCTTAGCTCGAAGTGATCTCATCTCGTTACGGCGCCCATTAATTATTCCAGAAAAAGCAATGCAGATTGTTAGTAAAGATATTGCCCAAAGAATGCTACCTACAATGAGTGAATTTTGTCTTAAACTCCTTAATTGGTGTTTAACCGAATCTCTTAATTTATCTGCAGTTATTATAGACACATCAGAAAGGTTGGAAGTTATAAATTCGGCTACTTGCTCAGATTTTTCGCTTGATTTAATTTGAACGAGCACAACAGAAACGGGTTTAACATCTTTTAGCCCAAAGTTTTCATAAATCGTTTCTATTGGCATAAATACGGCCCTATCAAGGCCAATTCCCGTAGGCTTAAGAATTCCAACGACTTTAAATGAACAGTTATAAAATTTAACTGAATCTCCTATATTATACCAAACTTCGCTGCCAATAATAATTTCATTTTTATTTAGCGGTTTTTTTAGATTTGTTTTTAAAAAAGAAGTTATAGTAAAATCTGTTTTTGAGTTGAAACCTATCAAAAACATGCTCCCAGCAGTACAGCACTCAGCTTCTAAAGATTCAAGGAATAACAAAGATGAAGTTTTTTTAACTCCTGGAATTGCTGCTACTTGTTGTTCAATGCTTCCATTCATTGAAAAAATAGCTGGCTCGCCAATTACTAAGGCAGTTTGCATCTGTGTTTCGTATCCTTTAGGACCTACCACTAAGTCAGCACCTAATACAGAAGTCCCTGTTTGTAAACCATTTTCTATACTTTTAACAAACAATGTTGTTGAAAATAAAATTCCCACTGCTACTGCAGCACTAAAAATAATAATTGCGGTTTCAAATGATGCGCGCTTGAGGTTTTGTTTTATCAGATAAAAGAGACTAAAACTATCCATCAAAAAGACCTTTAAATACACAGTATAGGTGTTTCAAGCAAAATCCGAAATCAACGAAATAATTTCTTTAAATTGAGCCTAAAGGAGCTTCCTAGCTGTTTTAATCTGGTCTTAAAGTAATAAGCTAGCACGAAAGGACCAAATAATAAGCAACCCCCACAACTCGTACAGATACCTCTACATGCTGTGCTGAATATGGTTACAAATGAGAAAGAAGAAAGAAAAAATATAACGCTTGTTATTCTTTCACGAAAGTATTTTTTAATGTTTCTCAGCAATTCAGGGTCCTCTTGAAAAACTTAGGGCTCCATGATTGCATTCAATAATACATTCCTTACACATATTGCATAAGTGCCGATCTATTTTAATAGACCCTGATTGTATTGCCCATACAGGACAGGAATTTTTACAATGCCAGCAATCATTACATTTCGATTGGTCTACTCTTATTTTATAAGTGAATCGTAACTTAGAGCCTAAGAAATGCAATAGAGATTGTAAAGCTCCAGCTGGACAGAAAAAGTTGCAGAATCCTCTTCCACCCTGCATAAAAATTCCAAAAACGAAAAGCCAGAGAAATAATGTTATGAGCGCGGCTGATGTCCAATGGCCGAAAAACAAATCGCGTAGGTCAAGAAGAAATGCACCCTCAATTATTCTATTTGTTAAAGCAAAGTTGCAATAAGAACAGCATACGCTGCTGAATTTAGCTTTAATTACATCACTGAATTTAATACCTACCGCTAGTGTAACAAATGCAGCAAGGAAGCCATATCTGATCGCAGTAGGACTTGCATTGCTTAAGTTCATCTTAAACTTAGATGGCACTAATCTGCTTAAAGATTCTGTAAAAGAGCCGGCCGGACATAGCCAACCGCAGAAAAGTGGTCCAAATAGAAAGGCAATTGGGAGGAGAACAAGAATCATACCGCGTAATGGATAAACTGCCACTCTCTCTAAAATATCCCCATTAAATATCCAATCAACCGTCATTCTTAAACATGTAGAATGTATATCTGGTATATCTGTGCTAGCCTGCTGCCATGCGGGATTATTTGTAGTCCCCATTAAATATAGACCTGTTCTAGCCACTAAGGCAAATGGAGAAACTAATAGTAGAAACCCAACTATAAACATAAAGTATCTTAGCCAATTCCTCTTCAATTTTTTAATCTTTGATTCAATATTCATATGATCAACTGAGAATAACTGTTATTGGTAAAAACGCCAACTCTTTCTTTGTTTCAACATCAATGACTTTTAAGCCACCGCTGTATATCACGCCACTTGATGTGCCTTGTGGGATATGAAACTCAATATCTATGCCCATTCTCTGATTAGGCAGTATTGGTTTTTCGAGCTCAATTGTAGATTTATTCTTAAGTACCCAAGGCACATGCGGTTTTCCTTCAACCCACTCAAAAGGAATTGTGCAGTTAACTAGAACCAACTGAATTGTGTAAGGCTTCTTCCCTTTATTTCTCAGTTCATGCGTGCCAACTTCAACTATCTGAGGACAGAAAATAGATTTGGGTAAACCTTGCTTGCTAACATATACCTCAACTTTTCCAGGGGATGCTCCTGGATACATACCCATCCCGACAGGCATTCCCTTAGCAGCTGGAAAATTCATCCTGAAGTGCACAGCCTCAGATTGCGCCTTACTTGCGCGATAAAAGCCAGCGCCTAGCGTAAATCCGAACGCGAGTATAAATAATACAGTTATAGCGATTATGCGTTTGTATTTCATTCAAATTCCTAATTTGAAGGTAAGAAATGAATCGAACAAATTCGATTCACAATTTTTAAAGCGTATTTTTCTAATAAAATACCTTACCAGTTGAAAACGTTCAAAAAATAAATAAAAACTTTTAAAAAAGAAGAAATAATCTTTAAAAGCTTAATTACGCGTCAGTATCTGACCAAAGAAATTTTAAAGAAAGCTTTTGTGCTATTCAGCTTTAAAATTGCTCCAACAATTATCCGATTCACTTTTAGGTCTTCTTAGTTACTTAAAAGACCATTTGGCTTTAGCGTACATCAGTTTCTCATATTAAAATTATTCTGAACACATAAATGATAATTCCTTTGTGAATTACAAAAAGTAGGATGACATCAACTGGCAAACTAACTACTGTAATATTTGCAGTAAAACTATAATTCTGACTGAAGCTAGTTGCAATTATCGCAAAAAAATAAACAAAAAATAAAAAAATAGTCTGTCTTTTTTAGAGTTTAGCTATCAAATCTTCTACAGCTTTGCGAGTTCCTGCGCGAGTTGCTCCTGCAACAATCAATACATCCTTGCCTGTTCCGTATGGGTTGGCAAGATATTCAACTGCCCCATCAGTAGCAGTCCAGCTAACCTTTGAAATGCCCCTGTCGACTAAGTCTTTGACTAGTGCATTTGCTTCTGATCCACCGACTAAGACTATATTATAAGTTGCTTTGGTTGTAGCTGTAATTTCGGTGTCAAGCACTGCAATTGTTTTTGCAATATCATATCGGGCACTTGTTGAAACTGCTATACCAGTTGCCTTTGCAAGGTCTTTAATCTCTCCTTTGCCAGTGGTTTCAGTGCGCACCTTAATCCTGTAGGATTTAGCATCCGTACTTGGGAATATAATCTTAATGTTCCCTGGAAGTGCAAAAGTACTACCTGTAGTAAGGCTGTTAACATCAGTTGGAGGCCCATATAGTGTTATTGATTTGATCATCTTATAGCCATCAGCATTTAACAAACCTACGCCACCTGCGCCTTTGGGGTAAGTCCAAGTAGAGAATTTCCAACCAGCAATGACTTCATTGCCCTGAATCCATTCTACCATGCTGGTTGCAATTGTTACTTCAGCGCTTTTTATTGTTGTACCTAGAAAGACGCTATGGACAACTACAACAACTTCGTCTCCGTATTTTACAACTTCACCTGCTTTTGCATACCCTGACTTAATAACAACTCCATCTTTTATGATCTCAACGTATGCCTTGTCGACGCCACCACTTGACATTATATCTACTAGCTTTATTGAGTAAACGCCAACGGTTGTACTTTCGCCAAGGCTGAGAATTACTTTTGCTTTAGCAGTGGAACCAATTTTTAGATTTCCGCTATAAGTGCCATCTGATGTATTAACGAAAATGTAATCTTTTCCTCCGATTTTAAACGGAGAATACTGGGGTATTGGAGAATCCTTGTCTGCTAGAGATGTGCTACTGCCACTTGTGTAATTAACTGTTCGGAGGGAGTAGTATATTTGACCTGCGATGACATCTACATGAGGGGCTGTTGTGTGTGAGCTAGCTGAATTGCACATCTCCCATCTGAAGGCTGATGCTGGTATTGTTATGTTTTCCCATCTGCCTGGTTTGGTAGAAGTATAAAAAGTTGTGCCACCAGGCGAGTTGGGATTAGTGCTGCTGTATTTATAAAATACTTTGTAAAGACCACCAAGTGGGAATGTAAGTTTCCTGCTAGTATTAATAACAGTAGCGGCACTGATATTTTGCGTTGAAACTATGTAACGGCCTCCGATTTTTATCTCCCAATAAGCACCATCAGCTGCTTCCGGATATTGTGTTTTGTTACTAAACCAAGCTGTATTCAAATTTGTTACCCCGGTATTGTTCGTCCCAAACATAACAATCTCTGGGGTTTCGTAGTAGCCAGTTAACTCAACCGCACTTGGGTCAGCTGTAACAGTTGAAGTTAGAAACGCAAGGTTTCCTATCTGAGCTGCAATATCTGCACCAGCAATTGTATCGCTAGCTCCACCAGGGGCTTTCTCACCGACAACTACTACACTAGAAGGAGCGCCTGTAGTCTTGTTAATGAAGCCAAATTTTGTATAGTCTCCTTCGTAAGCAACTGGAGCAGCAACAGCACCAGCAAATGTGATACCAAGCATCAAAGCACTCGTAGCTGCAGCAGTGATTTTTCTGAAAACGCTCATTTTATACCTCCTTATAGTTATTGAGCATTTTTTGTTACAGGTAATACAGCAAAAATACCTTACCAGTTGAAAGCGTTCAAGAAAAAATTGAAAAGCAGTTAAAAGGAAAATAAATTTACAGAGAAACTTAGTAATGCGTCAATACCTGACCAGAGAAACTTTAAATGTCTTTTTGTATGGTTCACGCTTTAGAATTCCTCTGCCTTCCAAGTCAGCTATAATCCGGCTTATTTTTGGCCTTGAAAAGATACCGCTTTAATCTTTAATCAAAAAATAAAAATGGATGCAAAGTTACTGTATTTGCGTAGTTTTTTTCTCTTTCATTGAATCATACTAAAAAATCATATTCCAATTTTTCTTTTCTTGAACACATAAGCCAATATTGGGTTTTATAATTGACTGAGATTGATGGTTCCAGAGCCAACCTTCAACTCCTTCCACCATGAAGTAAAAAAGGGACTAAAGAAGGTCAATTTGTTGTATTTGGTACGAAAAACTTTAAAATACTTGATTTGCTTATTTTTAACTTCAATTTGCTTAAATGAGGCGATTTTGCTTTAATTGAAGTTTTTCATTCTTGACTGAAAGAAGCGGGACGCTTCATGGGCGTTTAGCTAATTAAGTTTCTATTACGTGAAAACAACCGCTTCTTCCTCTGAAAATGTTAATAAAGACCTAGAAGAAGCTGAACTAATTTATTAGTATCCTTAGACATTAGTGTTTAATTTCAACTTTAAACTTTTTTTCTATTAATTTAATTGACTTATAATCAGCATCTTTTGTTAAGAGAGTGAGCCCTCTATTTATGCACATGCTTGCAATCAATATGTCAACAGCAGGTAAAGGCCGACCAATTTTTCTTAATTTTGCTGCTATCTGAATAGATAATTCATAATCCTGCCTTTGAGGCCAAAGTACATCACAATGTTCTAAAGCAGGTGGATATTCAACAATACTAAAAATAGTTGTTAAGCCAAACTTATGTCCTAGGAGGATGTTTGTGTCAAGGACTTTGTTCTCTTCCATTCTTTTTCCTTAATTGTTTTATAATATCTCTTCCACTCTAAATCAGATACTTCTTTTATAAGTTCTCTAGTTTCTGGCGGCATACTTTTTAATAACTCTGAACCTTTAGTCACGCTCTTTAATCTTTCTAAATGCTCTTTAATACCTTTTCTTGCCACTTCGCTCCATTTTATCTCTTTATGCTTCTTCATTTCCTCGTAGAGTTCTTTAGGTATACTTAGTGTAATATGTGTCTTCTGTGCCATAATTAATTTAGAAGATTTTTTGAGTATTTAAATTTAATTCAGTAGTAGAAGTTAAATGAAGAATAAAGGATCCCAAATGAGAGATTCCACAAGAAGAAAATTAGTTTATGGCAATTCAAAGCTCAAAGAATCTCTTTAATGCCAATCAGCGCGAATTTTCTATCGTCCATTTTTGCTTATACTTTTATGGCCAGCTATCAAAAGACTAGTGAAAAATGCCCACCAAAAAGAGTTAGATGCTTCTAGAGGTAGGAAATGACATTTTCTTTTTTTCCATTGTGAAAATGCTTTGGGTTTCCAGTTCCATCTTTTATGCGGAATGTTGTCTGTCGTGTCTGTGGAAGCTATTAAGTTATGTCTGAAGTATCATTTTCCCATTTTGGTTGTTAAGGATAGCAGCAAAATATGCCCAATCAAAAGGGTTTGGATATTTTGGAGGTAAGAAATGGCCGCTATCCATTACATTAAAGCGTATTTTTCTAATAAAATACCTTACCAGTCGAAAGCGATCAGGAAAAAATTGAAACGCAGCTAAAAAGGAAAACAAATTTAAAAGAAGCTTAATAATGCGTTAGTATCTGACCAAAGAAACTTTAAATGTCTTTTTGTATGGTTCACGCTTTAGAATTCCTCTGCCTTCTAAGTCAGCTATAATCCGGCTTACTTTTGGCCTTGAAAAAGATAAAGTTTCTTCCTTCCAAATATTTTCTTGCAACACCTCGCCACCTCCACTTTTAATAAAATCCACCACGCTTTTTTCCTCATCGGTTAGAAAAACATGAACTATGTCTTTTTTCCTTTTTTTCCATGCTAAAAAGAAACCGAAAGAAAATGTTGCAACAGATACGCCCACTATAGGTAATAAATACCAATACTGATCCAATCCTGTTTCAGGATAAATCAAGCCTATATCAAATTTTTCATTCGCCTTTAAAGTTTTTGCCCAGACGAGTGTAACTCTTTTATTTTCTATACTAATATCATTTGGTGGCGTTGTGGTTGTTGATTTCCAAGCTGTAACAGTACAAGTAAGACAGCCAACGCATTCTTCACAAATGCAAGATCCTCCTTCCTTGCAAGTGCAATTTTGAACGCAGGCTAAATTATGCGTTGAGACATCTGGTAGCATACCTTCCGGCAGTCGCATGATGAAATTGAATTTTTTTACATCTTTTGGAAAGGAAAAACTCTTATAATAAAGAGTATTTTCCTCGAGATATCTTGGTTCAACATCAGAAAAATCAATACGAAAGGCATAATTTTCTCCTTTGTTAAGAGGTTTTTCAAAATTAATTCGGAGGGAATGAGGAAGTATTTCGTAGCCCAATTCTGTGCCTTGGGCTGAAACAGCGGAGAACTTGTTTATACGCTCCTCAGTTCCCATTTCAAAATAATCCATCCTCCCTTCTAGACAAGTTAAATTTATAAAAAATTGTTCAAATGTTTTTTTCTTATCAACATCTACAAAAATAGTAACTTGATTAAAATAATAATCAGTAGAAAATGCAAGTACTATTACGGGTAAAAATAAGAATGAAATAATTGAGGCTAAATAGGCAAATTGCGCAAGATGTTTTTTCATAATAGAATGTTTTTTAATGTTATTTTTAACCTTTTCTCACTTCTCGAGAATATAAAAGGAAAAAAAGAAGGTCTCTGCTACTTCGCTAGTGCTTTCTACATTTGATCCAAAAGAAAGTTACACAAAAAGGGAAGTGAGTTTACTTCCATGCAATAGATACGTCTGGTCCTATCTCTGCACCACAAAGCGCTGAATGTTTAGCCGTTGTTGGCCCCAATGGCTCGTGACAAGCTTTGCGGCAGGCAGGTATCCTTTCTACTATTTTCTTAGTGCTGAGATCTACTATTAGCAAGCTTCCTTCGTCTGGTGTAGGCGTTCCTCTGCAAGGAATAATTGCAAATTTGCCATCTTTAGTAAGCACTATGTCATGCGCTTCTGCCGTGCCATTCTTTAGATCTAGAGGTATCCTCTCCTTGATTGTAAAGGTAGCCGCATCAATTACAATTATTTCGCCCTTCTCACCTGCGTCTCGAGCCTCTTTAGACTTTCCATTACTCACATAGAAGTATTTGCCATCTGGAGAAAGCGAGGATATGTGTGTCCATCCACCTGTCTCAATTTTTTTCTCTACCTTCTTGCTGACCATGTCGACTAGGTATATGTTTCCACCAGTATGGCCTGATACTAAAGCTTTCTTACCACCTTCCAACCATCCTACTCCACATACGGCCGTGTCTATCGGTATCTGATCCACTACTTTGTTAGCAATTGGGTCATAATTATACATATTACCATCTGTCAAATCAAAGCCCCAAATTGTCTTAGCTTCTGAATCCCACTCAACACCGCAGAGTTTCTTTCCTACAGTCACCCAAGGAGCAACTGTTTTCGTAGCTAAGTCTATTGAAGTTATGCCGCCGTCTAAGGAACCTACATAAAGAGTCTTTTCGTCTTTAGAAAGGACTACTCCGTGACCTGGTTTGCCTGTAACTATTCTGGATGCGCTCTTTGCAGCTAAG
>JACRDV010000107.1 GCA_024860865.1 Methanobacteriota archaeon
AACTGCAGGAGCAATTGCCTCCCCAAATAGATCTCTTCCAGCAATTGCTTTAAGGATTGATGATCAAATTGTTTTGCTAGATTGCGGTGATGGAGCATTACATCAAATTGTAAAGGCTGACTTAGATTTTCTAAATATCAATAATTTGTTTTTATCACATCTCCATGCTGACCATTTCTCTGGATTGTTGTCTCTTATTCACGCAATGGCTTTAAAAAATAGAGAGGCTAAGCTAGAGATTTATGGCCCAGAAGGAACTAAAGGCAAATTAGATTCTTTGCTTGAGCTAATTTTTGTTGGAAAGTTGGGATTTGAAATATCTGTATTAGATATTGGAGTAGAGAAGTTTAAACTCGTAAAAGATAAGTTTCAGGTCTTAACTGCATTTATGGATCATGGAGCACCAACTCTTGGATTTAGAATTGAAACGAAGAAAAGCGTAATAACTTATTCTGGCGATACTCAACCTTGCAATGGAATAATAAATTTAGCAAAAAATGCAGATATTTTAATTCACGATTCCAGTTTTGGAGATGAATTAATAGATAAAGCTGTTAAAACCCAGCATTCGACAGCAGGTCAGGCTGGAGAAGTTGCTAAGAAAGCAGGAGTTTCAAAACTTTTTCTAACTCATATTTACCCCGAATATGCTGAGAGTGATTACCTATTGCTTAAACAAGCTTCTGAAAAATTTGATGGGCAAGTGTTTGTAGCTAAAGATTTAGAAATAATTGTTTTGTGAATTAATTAATCACATAGATTTGGAAGTATTATAACTAGCGTTTAAATTAAATAAAACTAAAATTTCATCCGTATTTATTGGGCCGTTTTAACTTGAGTGAACTTTCGTATGAATGTATTTGCTATAACTAAAGAGCTAACAAAACCAAATAAGGTTGAAAAAAGTTAGCCCTTAATTTTTTCAATTTCTGCCATTTTGACTCTTCTTGCTTTTTTCATTATTTTTCCAATCACAAGGCCTTTCTTTTTTAGATCGGTCGCTTTATATTCGATTTTATGTGCTTTGGCAAGTCTGGCCAGTTGTTCTATCGTTAATTCTTCAAGCAATTCTTTTTTTCCAACCAATTGATCACCAAGAACAATAGCACAAAGTTCGATATAAACTTAATGGAAATACAGCAAAAACTTGATAAGGTAATCATTCCTTCCGGCATAAACCACAGTTTTATTTATAAAGGTGAAGCCCACAGTAAATTGGTGGAGATTATGCCTGAAGAATTAACAGTAGTTGGTGACCTCAGCCCCACCTCCAGAAATGTGAACATTATCGTAAAGGTCGTTAAAAAGGGTGATGTTAAAGAAATAATATCCCGAAAAGACGGCTCACATCATAGAGTGGGGGATGCAACTGTTGGGGATGAGACCGGAATAGTGCTTTTAACTCTTTGGGATGATATGATTGAAAAACTTGAAGTCGATCATATATATAAAATCAGGAATAGCTTTACATCTATTTTCAAAGGTTCCTTAAGACTTAACCTAGGCAGATATGGTACTATAGAAGAGATGAAAGAAAAAGAAATTGATCGAGTTAACACTGAAAACAATTTATCAGAAAAAAGATATGAAGTCCCTCGATTTAGAGAACCACAATTTAAACCGCTATACTCTGAAAAGCCATCCCGAAGAAAAGGTTGGAGACGCTGAGTAAAGTCTCATTGTTTATTTTACAAAAAAATAGAAATTGTACTTACAAATTGCTGTTAGGGCAAAGTTCTCAGAATAAGCCAGCAAGCTTTGAATTTGCGTTAGTACTGCATAGCACTCATTAATCCCACCAAGTACAAGGAGTCAGTTCTGTGATGGACTTATATTCGGTTATTTTGGTTTCAGCAACATCTTAAGAATACCAATTGGTTTAAAGTTTATGGGATGGGATGGCCAGTATAGCTCTTGTTTATCGCAGATAGTCGAG
Source organism: Methanobacteriota archaeon (assembly GCA_024860865.1). Taxonomy (GTDB): domain Archaea; phylum JACRDV01; class JACRDV01; order JACRDV01; family JACRDV01; genus JACRDV01. The sequence goes on from JACRDV010000107.1 coordinate 1,937, forward strand.
ATGCTGAACTCCCAGAATTCGCCCACTAGGTTAGCCGACTGCTTATAGTCGATCTTATTCTCGTAGTTATCTAGTTGCTTTTTTAATTTCCTAGCCTGCTTTATACGCTCGACAACTTCCGTCCACGTGCTTTTATCAATTCGCCCGTATTCCAACTTCAACTGGTTCAATCGCTCTGCAGCATCATAGGTCGCTTCCACTAGCTCATCTCTGGACATCCATGCCGTTTCGTAGTTTAAAACATACTTCCAGGATGAGCGCGTAAGTAATTGGCGATGTTCCTCCAATGTCCTGGCAAATAGCTTATAACCATACTCCTCCGGCCTTTCGAAAATTTTGCTTCCAGGATCGAGGAAAGGTCCCATGGGAGAGATGAAAGTCGAGAGACGTCTATCATGTTTCTTAAGTAGATGTCCGCAATAGCTAATGGTATCCATTACCGACTGGCGGGTCTGCTTCGGAAGACCAATCATGAAGAAAATATCGAAACGATGGCAATTCAAACTGAGAGCATGCTCGATCATCTTCTCCAGTTCTTCATTAGAATAGAGGATGGTGGAGTCCTGAATCTTTCTTACCTCCTCATCGTGACTCTCGGGGGATATCTCTAGACTCCAGTTTACCACCGAACTATCTACCTCATTGAGAAACCCTTTTGGAGCCACATCGAAAAGCTCGAAGATAATTTCATTTTCGATCTTCTCCCTCTTGAGCAGGTTTAACAAACGTACAGCATAACTATCTCCAGCCTGTCTGATATCTCCTACTAGAAAGATCGGCCCCTTCGAGAAGCTATTTATCTCGAGCATATTTTTTATCAGACTCTCTGGGCTGCGATATGCTGGTCTCCATCGTCCAGTTACGAACCGGCAAGCCATCTTAGAACTGCCACAAGTGAGGCATTCATGTGTACACCCCTTCACAGTGAATATTGCCGTTATGGGATTATCCCACCAACCGTTGAATGGTAGCACTCCTTTCAGTTCTCTATGTTTGGCAACCATCTTTATCATCAGATCGGGTCGGATATCCACGTAGTCTAATGAGTCCGGTATGAAACTTATCTGGTTAATTTTAACCAAGCAATCTTCCTTCCATGTTAAGTTCTGTATCTCGTTAACTGGCTCTCCGCTCTCTATGCACTGCATCAATTTATAGAGAGGGGGCTCGATTGAATCACCGCGGAGCACGTAGTCCACCTGAGGGTATTGAATCAACTCTTCATGGTAATAGGTTGATGAAAGGCCGCCAAAAATCACAGGGATATCAGGGTGTTCCTCTTTAACTATCCGAGCAACTTCGAGAGAACCGTGGACATGAGGGAGCCAATGCAAATCAATACCGAAGGCTATTGGCTTCAATTTAGAGATAAATTTTTGAACATCGAAGGCCGTGTCGCTCATCATGCGCAATGCTAAATTAACGACGCGTACGCTATATCCACGCTCCTCTAGGTAGCTCACTATAGTTAAAAAACCGAGAGGATACATTTCGAAAATGGGTGAGGATGGAATCAAGTCGCTCACTGGCCCATACATGATAACTTCTTTTCTGAAGTCATAGATACTAGGAGAGTGTAACAAAATCAAATCAGCTTGTGCTACAAGAACTCACCTTTGTAAATTTTCTTTGTTAAATTAAATTATGATTTTTTCACCAGTAAAACTATCAATGCAACATCAATTACGAGAAGCATAGATGTTACATAAAATGAAAAGGACATCCCAATGGAATCTGCGATTGCTCCAAGTAAGATTGGTCCGGCTACATATCCAATATCACCAAATACTCGATAGAGCCCCATTATCGTGCCTCTAACTTCACTTGGTCCAAAATCTGCAGCCATAGTAATTGGAATCGGGTCGGATAAACCAGTTCCTATGCCAATTAAAACTGCTACACCTATCAAATTCATAAAGCTATGGCAGAAAGGAATCAAAAAAATTGCCAGAGCATATAACAAAAATCCAGGAATAAAAACAATTTTCCTTCCAAACTTATCAGAGAGAATTCCTGAGATTGGTAATAAAAATAAATTGATCAATGTTGCTACAGAAAGGACTATCCCTATCTTGCTAAATGGAAGGTTCATGAACTCCTTTGCAAACAAAGGTATCATTGTGCTTCGAATGCCAGATCTTGTAAAAAAATTTGCAAAAGAAAGCAGATTTATTACAAATAAATTTTTGTTGAAAAGTAGTTCTTTAAGCGATTTAAAAATTGATTGAAATTTTAGTGAAGCAATTAACGGACTTTTGATTCGTTCTTTTATTAGAACTAATGAGACAGTTGAACTAGCAAAAGCTCCAACCGCATAGAAATAAAACGGGGCATTTAATCCATATGATTCTGCAACAATTCCCCCAAGCACTGGTCCGCAGACCATTCCGAGGTGGATTGAAACTTCATAGAAGCTCAAAACTCGACCAAGTCTACCCTTTGGTGCGAGATCTGCTATGTAAATAGTCGCAGTTATTATAAACAAAGATGAGCCAGTCCCTTGAACAAGCCTGAGAAAAATTGCTAGTGGATAATATTTTTGCTCAATGGGAGTTATAGCCAAACCAAGTGCAGCCAATGTAACAATTAGTGGACCTGCTACCAATAGCTTTCTTCGCCCAATTTTATCAGCAAGAAATCCAGCAGGCAAGTCTATGAAAACTCTAGCAATTCCAAAGGCAGAGATCACTAACCCGGCTGCTGCATAAGAGACTCCAAAAGCCCTAGCATATGGAGATAATATTGGGCCTACCAGTCCAGCGCCTAACATTAAAACAAATATTGTTAAATAACTTACAAAGAGTAATCTAAGGTTCAAATTCCACCAACTAGCTGAACATTTTTTTTAAACTTTTTTCTTATTTTATCTCAAACAAATCATATTCAAGCTTTTTTAAGTAATCTCTGGTCGAATGTAATTCTCTCTATATTTAAAAGACTAATTTATTACAAAATGGAGCTTAGTACGTTGAAAAAAGGGAACAGGCTGTTAATTACTAAGATAATTAAAAAGTCTAAAATCATGTTTCTGTTTTTAATATGAGCTCGTTCAGTTTGCTTTCTATTAGAACCAGCCAATATCACCACAATTTGCCCTTGAGACCAGATATTTGTCTTCAAAGAAACTCCAGGAGGATTTTGAGCACTCAGAATACTGTAGTTCATTTAAAGCACTCATGACTGCAGCTGTTCTACAGGGCAGAAAAGGAAGTTAAAAATTTTTTAGGTAGCACAAAACTTTAATAAATAATTTATATTAGTGCTACCTAACTTTTTTTCATGGTATATCATGTAGAAAAAATTATCCGAGGAAAGAAGTACCACTATTTAATAAAGAATATAAGAATAGATGGCAAGTGGAAAAAGTTTAGCTTTTATATCGGAAAGGGAGAATTTTCGAAGGCTCAAATAGAAACTCTCAAGAAAGACTATTCTAAGATTATTGAGAAAAAGGTAAATAGATACTTACGGTCTGTCGATCCTCTTTTTACTCTACTAACAGAGAAACAAATTAAAGAATTAGAAAATATTAGATCAATCTATGTTAAAACTCTTAGAAAAATACCTGCTGCTGCGAAGCGGAAATATTATGAATGGTTTTTATCGACCTTTACATACGATACCAATGCAATAGAAGGATCTACTCTAACGTTAAGAGAAACTTCTATGATATTGTTTGATAAAATAACGCCACCAGGTAAAACTTTAAGAGAGATTTATGAGGTAGAGAATCACAAAAAAGCTTTTGATTATATTTTAAATTATAAAGGTAACATCAACAAAAAATTTGTATGCCTAATTCATAAATTATTAACGCATAACATATTGGGAAAAGATTCAGGTGTTTTTAGGAAGGTTAAGGTTTTTATTCCTGGAGCAGAAGTAATACCGCCCAAGCCCGAAAATGTAGAAAATGAATTTAAACAACTTATGGATTGGTATAACAAAAACAAGAAAAAGTATCATCCTATTGTGGTTTCATCTTACATCCATACAGCATTTGAAGGCATACACCCTTTTATTGATTTTAACGGGAGGGTAGGCAGGCTATTGCTCAATTTTATTTTGTTAAAAAATAGATTTCCAGCTATTGATATAAAAAACAAAGAAAAAGCAAGGTATTACGATGCTTTGCAAAGAGCACTAAAAGGTAATTTAAAGCCATTTGTGAATTTGGTTATAAAATACATTAAAGAAACCAAGTTGATAAGCTAAAAATCTAATTTTTTGAATTTTTATTTTATTGAAATTTGATAAATTTTCTTATTGTGGATAAATTATACGGAGATTCATATCCAAGGGCTCTGCAGCAAGTGTAAGATAACTCATTGAAACTATATCAACTCCTGTTTTGGCAAATTCTTCGATGTTTAAAGGAGTAATTTGTCCTGAGGCTTCAAGCAGGATGCGATTTCTCAATCCAACTTTTTTAAGCTCAGCTATTGTTTCTTTAATTTGAGATGTAGAAAAATTATCAAGCATTACTATATCAACACCCAACTGAGCAGCTTTTAGAGCATCGCTTGGATTATTAACTTCAACTTCAATCTTTTTTGTAAAGCTAGCTCTTTCCTTAGCCAATGCTATGGCTTTCTCAAGGCCACCTGCTAAGGTTAAGTGATTGCTTTTAATTAAAACGGCATCATCAAGGCGATAGCGGTGGGGATCTCCTCCTCCGATTCTAACTGCTTTTTTTTCAAAATACCTAAAACCAGGAGTTGTTTTTCTAGTTGCAGCAATTTTAATTTTAGGATTAAATTTATGGGCTTTTTCAATGAGAGTTGCAGTAGTTGTGGCAATTCCGCTCATCTTCATAAGTAGATTAAGAGCAAGCCGCTCTCCTTGGAGTATGGCTTTAGCAGATCCTTTAAGTTCCATAATAGAGGTGTTTGCTTTCACACGAGTCCCGTCTTTTAAAACATTGATAATTTTAACGCCCAAATCCTCAAAAACTATTTTTGCTTCATTTACACCCGCCAATATACCGTCTTCATTTGTGATTATCTTAGCTTCTGCCTCTAGATCTTCAGGCACTAGCATTTCAGTGGTTATATCTTCAAAGCCTAAGTCTTCTAGGAGCAAATCGCGAATTTTTTCTTTAGTTAGCGGCATTGAAACACCGTTAACCTTAATACTGCAGTTTTAATTTAAAAGTGTTATTTATCCATGGTGATTTCCTATGAAAGTTGGATTATTGGGTTGCGGAGCTATTGGGACCTACTTGGCAAAGGCGATTGAGAACGGATTAGTTGAGAATACAAGTTTAGATATTATACACGATCGCCATATCAAGCGAGCGCAAAACTTAGCTCAAAAGCTTAAAACTAAACCTAAAATTGCTTTAACTTTTGAAGAAATAATCGATAACAAGGAGATTGAACTAGTAATTGAAGCTGCTTCGCAAGAAGCAGTCAGAATTTTTGCGCCTGCAATTTTGAAAGCATCTAAAAATTTAATGATAATGAGTGTTGGCGCTCTATTAGATGAAGAACTTTTAACAAATCTAAAAAAAATGGCCACTCAACACAATGTTAAAATTTTTTTGCCATCAGGAGCAATTGCGGGTATTGATGCGATTAAAGCTGCTGCGTTAGCAGGAATTGATGAAGTTACTTTAACATCTAAAAAACCAATTAAGAGCTTAGCTGATGCACCTTATATAGCCGAGAAAAAAATCGATTTATCTCAATTGAAAGAACCAATGCTGGTATTTGAGGGGCCAGCAAATGAAGCAGTAAAATGGTTTCCGGCAAATATTAATGTAGCAGCAACTTTAAGTATAGCTTGCGGTAAACCAGAAAAAGTTCGAGTAAAAATTGTAGCGGATCCAAAACTTGATCGAATTGTTCATGAAATTAAAATTAAAGGGAAGACAGGTGAACTTCTACTAATATCCGAAAATATTCCAAGCCCGGATAATCCACGAACAAGTCTATTAGCAGCTCTTTCAGCGGTTGCTACTCTCCAAAAAATAAGCGGGATGATTGTGCTCGGAACTTAGTTTTATTTTTATAATTGTGATTTAGATTCAACTATCTAACTACATTGAATTTGGAATTTTTTATTGCCTTGGAATATTAACTACGGCAAAAGCAGACTGAAAAATGAAAACTATGCTAATTCAAAAAACAGGTTGCATAATATGGAACATAAAAAAATCGAACTCATAGAAGAAATAAATAAACTTAGAAAAGAAAAAAATGCAATTATCTTAGCACATAACTATCAACGACCAGATGTACAAGATATTGCTGATTTTGTCGGCGACTCACTTAACCTTTGCCAAAAAGCCGCTGAGGCCCAGAATATTAAGATTATTGTATTTGCTGGAGTAGACTTTATGGCTGAAAGTGCAAAGATTCTTAACCCAAATAAACTCGTTCTAATGCCTGATTTAGGAGCAGTTTGTCCCATGGCTGCTATGGTGCGACCAAAGATGATCCAACGGGCACGCAAAAAATATCCAAACACACCAGTTGTAGCGTATATTAATACCTCAGCAGAAGTTAAAGCTGAAGCAGATGTAATATGCACTTCAGCTAATTTTGTCAAAATAATCGAAAAATTAGAGGCCAGCCGAATTATCTTTACTCCTGATAGGAACATGGCTTGGTGGGTTGCCCAAAAGACAAGCAAAGAAATTATTCCTGTGCCGGAGTATGGTCATTGTCCAACACATATGATGATTTTTCCTGATCCTGTGTTTATAGAGGAAGTCAAAGTAAATGAACCAAGTGCTGAGCTGATTGCTCATCCGGAGTGTATACCTGAAATTTTGGAAATGGCTGATCATGTCTATGGAACTGAAGGCATGGTTAAGTATGCTAAGCAAACAAAAGCTAAAAAATTAATTATCGCAACTGAAGTTGGGTTGTTACATCGCTTAAGAAAAGAAGTTCCTGATAAAGTTTTTACTCCAGCTGATAGTAGCGCTATTTGTCCTCAAATGAAAAAACATACACTGGATAAAATCCTTTATGTACTTAAAACAGAAAGTAATGCTGTTGAAGTTAACCCTAAAATTGCTGATCTGGCTCGAAATGCTCTTAAACGCATGTTTGAACTAACACAATAAATTATAATTTCAGATGCTAAAAATCTAAATAAACGTAATCCAGTTGAAAACGAAAAGCAGAAAATAAAAACTATATATTTTGAAACAAGATTCCATTTCCACTAAAATTAAGATTAGAATCAAGGTGCATTCTCTCTATTGGTTCAGTAGTGCTTTATTCCTAGTTTTTATACTGTTATTTTTCGCTTTTGTGGCTTTATTCTATATATTTGGTTTGACTTTCTCTGTGCTATTGTTGTGCCCTTTTGGAGAATCGACTACTTTCTTAGTAAGAAAAGAAATTATAGCGACGATTTATTCGCGGTTGAAGAAGAGAATACTGGTTTCGTGCGGTGGAATTAGCCAGTTGTTATCACTCTAATAGCCGGAACAGTATTCTGTGCACTTATAGCCCATAGCCTATGCCTATGGTGTTCCTTGTCTTAGAAAAGTCACTACGCTGTTCCCACGGCAACCTTCATAATAGCTCTCTATTATCTGTTAGGCAAACGGGCAGGCACCTTAAATAAGAGCTATAAAATCAACAATCGCACAATAATTCTCTTGAAGAAGTAGAAAACAAATTTATTTAAAACCTGAAAGATAAATAAAATAATAATATTGTTTGTTTTTCATTATACATCTATTTCTTCTGTTTGTTTATTGCTGCAACTAGATCATAATTTTTATAATTTTAGTTTTTCTTTCATTTTATAATATCAATTTTAAGAAAAATTTGATAAAGTTGTTTGAAAAATTAGTTTTTCGAATTTATTATTTTTTTATAATTTTCTTTATTAATTCAATTCAAAATTATATTTTATAGCAAATTTAATTAAACAGACTAGTGTCGGACGGCATTTCAAAAGAGAATTTTTTTAAATGATGAATGAACTGATATTTGTAATGAAATGAGTTGCTTTAAAATGAAGCTCTCCGCTTTTTTTGAAGATAAACAGCTAATCAGGTTCATCAAAGGAAAGCAAAGTGAAAAACCTAGAAAATTTTTGACTTTTTACAGGAAAAAAGCTTGTGCATGATAATTATTCTAATTGGGTGATTAAATGGTTGAATTAAAGTTTGATCAAGTAGAAATTCCAAGAGAAGTACCCCTTAATCGCCTTTTAAAAAGAGAGGTAAGAGTTGGGAGTATAACAATCAATGGAGAGCAATTTGTTGTGCTTAAATCTAAACTAAACTTTGGAACTCTGGTCTTTACTCAAAAACAATGGGGTCAACTTTTTAATTTTATACAAGTGGAAAACAAGCCAGCTCAAATTCCAAAGACTAAAAATACCTTCTCAGACTTTTTGGAGTTGTAAATATGACTCTAACACAAAAAGAACGGGAGATATTAATCAATTCTATCAGGAGCAATTTATTAGATCTTTCAAAATGTGCTAAAGTTTTAGAAGGACGCAGATTGGCCCGCAATATACAGCTTGGATTAGAGATTTTGGACGAAGAAGAAAACCTCTCTAAAACGTGGGTTTGGAAAGATATCATTAGAACGTTTTACCAAAGTCTCGAATCTTGTGCGCATAAATGCTCACTTTCAATGAAAGAAGCATTTCCAGAGTTATTTGAGCGCAAACGGTCAGAAGAGGTAATCGAGTCAAAAACAGAAGAGCAATATTCAATAATTTGAACGCCAGCATGTGCTAAAAATTTGTTTAGTTGGTGAAATTATGGATATTGAATTTGCATTGGATGTGAAAGAAAAAATAGAACAAATAGTTGATTTGTTGGAGTTTAAGCACATAGATACAAAACGCATAGTTTGCATGCGAAGTTATGGCTCTAAATCCTGGGCAAATGCAAGGATTTGGAGTATACCTAGAATTTGGCAGAAAGCCCTGAATATTCCGCCCCGCTATGTTATTGAAGTGCTGTCTATGCATTTTGATAATCTCAGCGAAACTGACCAAGAAAAAGTTCTAATTCACGAGCTTTTGCACATACCAAAAACATTTAGCGGCGCTTTAGTGCCTCATAGATGCTTTGGAAAAAAGATTAGTACAACTGTAATCGAAAAATTTTACAGGCAGTACAAAGAAAAGTTAGAACAGAATAACGGTCATTTACTGTAAATTTAGGTGGACAATTATGAGATGCATTTGGTGGCGAGGTAGAAACTCAAATTTCTGCGGTTTGAGCATGGGGATATCAAGTTTCATGAATTGCAATAATGAACTTATGAGGTGTGCTCTCAAAAGATTGAGACCAGAAGTAGTTAAATTGACTTAGTTTAGTTTATTTTTTCAATATATTTTTAATCCAAGCGAAAAAATTAACATATGTTTATTTATCTGCCCAGATTTGTACGTAGCACCCGTTTTTATATCGTTCAAAATAACTTCAGCTGGAGCAAATAAGCCTGTATCAATTTTGTAGAAATCATATCCGGCATTTTTGAATATTTCTGAAAACGGTTTACCATAATCTTTAGAAGAAATAGACGGCAGCTTTTTAACGAGCTCTTCAGGATTATCTTTTTCGTTTAATTCAACCGAGTAAAAAGTTCTACTACCATAGAATATCATATCATTGGAGGTTCCCATTGCCTTAAAAGGGTCGGGATTAATTGGGGCAATTGGGCAAATTCCAAAGGCATATTTTACTTTTTTCGGGTCAAAATTTAATGTTTCGCATAGTTTAAACATACCAGTTTCAGTAGCTCTTCCTGCGATTTGAGTTGACCCAACTATGCTTGAGGTTTGTGCAACAATAAGATAGACATTTTCTGGTTTTACATTGCACTGTGTGGCGATAATCTCTACGACTTTTTCATTTGGCAATTGATTGGTCTCAAGAGCAAGGATAGCAACATCAGCATCGTCTTTATAGTCAATTTTATCGAAAGTCTTTTTGGGCTTTAAAGCAAGGGCTCTAGCTGGACCCGAACCAATTGCTGAGAAATTTTCAACTTTTATTTGCCACCCAGCTTTTTGAGAGCCGAGAAGAGCAATGTCAGGAAAATCTGTATTAACTTCGATTGCAGGTAGGCTAAACTCTCCAAAATTCATTGTAGTTAATCTAGTTTCTCCTAGCCCGCCCATGCATATCTCTGTAAAAAGTGCTCCAGCTCGGTATCCGCCTTTTGCTTTAATTCCGCAATCAATAACCCATGCTTCATTTTTAAGTTGGATTGGATTGACATTTAATTCGCTAGAAAAATCTATTAAATCTTCAACGATAGTTTGAGCATTATAGTTAACGCTAACAGTCATAGCATATCTCCATTTTTCTTTGTTATTAGCAAATAAATAGGCAGAATTTAAAAGCTTTTTCGAGAGATAAAACGAAAACTTTACTTCAATGTACCCAAATTTCCTTTTAGAAAGCAATATTTGCGAGGAAACTCTTTGGAAATC
>JACRDV010000108.1 GCA_024860865.1 Methanobacteriota archaeon
ATAGAATTTGAAGAAAAGATGAAAGATGAAGCAAAAATATTGGTGTTCACTCAAGAAACCGAATGTCCCCTTTGCAAAGAAACTAGAGAGCTTGTGCAAGAGATTGCTGCTCTTTCGGGTAAAATTAAAGTAGAAATATATGACTTTATTAAAGATAGCGAGAAAGCTAAGGAATACTATATAAACAAAATACCTGCAATTGCTTTAGTAGGAAAAAAAGATTATGGAATTAGGTTTTTCGGAGCGCCAGCCGGCTATGAGGTTTCGCCATTTATAGAAGACATAATAGATGTTTGTTTCTATAGGAACGACGAATCTCTCAGAAAGGACAAAAGATAGACTAAAATCAATAAATAAACCAATTCATATCCAAGTATTCGTTCTTCCTACATGTCCTCATTGCCCTAAAGCAGTTAGGCTAGCACATCAACTTGCAACCGAGAGCGATTTCATAAGAGCAGATGTGATTGAAGCTACAGAGTTTCCTCATTTAGCGCACAAGTATAATGTTATGGGTGTTCCAAAAATTGTTATTAATGAAATAATTGAGTTTGCAGGCGCAATTCCAGAAGACCATTTTATCGAGCATATAATGTTAGCGTTGCATCCAAGTATGATGTATGCATAATTCAATATTTAGTTGTAGCTTATTAAGTTTTTATAATTCTTTTAAAATTTGGGGATATCTTGTGAGACCTTTATCTAAGAAAATTCTCAATGATACTGCAAAAGTGAGGGCAAGATATGATCGCATTTCTTATCTGTATGATATAATGGAATTACCTACTGAAAAGCTTCTTTTCAGCGCATGGCGCAAGAAATTATTCCAATATATAAATGGTGGAAAGATATTAGAGATAGGTGTAGGAACTGGAAAAAACCTTAGATACTACCCAATGAATATTGAAGCTATTGCTATAGATTTCAGTAAAAAGATGCTAGAAAGAGCAAAACGTAAGGCAGAAAAGGGAAACATAAAAGTTGATCTTAAAGAGATGGATGCGCAAAAATTAGAATTTAGAGATAATTCTTTTAATACCGTTTTCGCAACATTTGTTTACTGCTCAGTGCCGGATCCTATTAAAGGGTTACAAGAGATTAGAAGAGTTTGTAAACCAGATGGAAAGGTGATACTTTTAGAGCATGTAAGACCAAGATCTTTCATTGGCCGGGTATTTGATCTTCTTAACCCCTTAATTGTAAGGATGACTGGGGTAAATATAAATCGAAACACAGTTGAGAATGCAAAAAAGGCTGGGCTCGAAGTCATAAGGGAAGAAAATCTTTTTTTGGATATAGTTAAGTTTATTATTGTTAGGCCGATAAAATAGAAGAAGAATTTTTACTGATAAGACAACCATTTTTTAACCAATTTCTAGGGGATCTAGGGGAGATATCTTTATATCGATAATCCTATTGAATGAGTCTCAGAAATATTGGAGGGATGAACGCGGTGGCTAAAGGTGACAGATACAAGTGTGGGAAATGCGGTATTGTAGTGACAGTAGACGAGCTCTGCGGTTGCACAGCCTGTGACCTGATATGTTGCGGAGTACCTATGAAACCTGCTAAAAAGAAGAAGTAACTTGTGAGTTGTCAAGAGTAATTATTAAAAAACCGAGATTAATATTCAATACCTTTGCGCGCAAACACGCCTTTTCTCATTGGGTGTTTTCTATCAAACATCTCTGTAACGAGATCAGCGCGAGCTATAAGTTCTTTTGGAGCACGACGTCCAGTTAAAATAACTGTTGTTTCGCGGGGAATATTATCCAAAAGTTCTAGAACATCTTTTAGCTTTAACAGACCAAATGCAACAGCTAAATTTATTTCATCGAGAATTAAAAGCTTCGGCTTTTTCTTTAAAGCTTCTTTGGCAAAGGCAAGCGCTTTTTCAGCTAATTTTATGTCAATTGTATCAGGATTATATAAGTCTATAAATTCTCTTCGACCAAACTGATGAATCTCATATTCAGGCGATAGTCTCTTTTTTATTTTGTACTCGCCGATATTTTTGCGCCCTTTCATAAATTGTATTATAATTACTTTATAGCCGTGCCCTACTGCTCTTAATGCAAGTCCAAAAGCATTTGTTGTTTTCCCCTCTCCCTCTCCGGTGTATAGATGGATAAATCCTCTCTTTCTTCTTGCCATTGTAACATCTCGTTAGAATGGACATACACCAGTTGGGCATTCACCTGCATATTCAGATTCTGCTGTTACTTGCTCTCTTCCTCCTTCGGTTTTGCTTACGGTTGGACCAATGTATAGAACTTGTTCTTTTTTGCTTCCATATCTATAGATAGTAACACCTTTGCATTTGAGTTTATAAGCTAGCCAAAAGATTTTTCTAACATCTTCTAAGGTGGCTTCGTGAGGCAGATTTACGGTTTTGGCTACTGCGTTATCCACGTATTTTTGAAAGGCGGCTTGCATTCTAACATGCCATTCAGGAGAAATATCCAAAGAAGTGACAAATATTTCACGAATATCCTCTGAAATTTCTTTCATATTTTGTATTGAGCCTTTTCTAGCTATCTTCATCATTAACTCAGTGCTGTAAAGACCTCTTTCCTTCATTATTTTTTCAAAGTATTGGTTTACTTCAAGCAATTGAGTTCCCATAACATTGCGAATGAAAGAAATTGCAAAGTTAGGCTCTATGCCAGAGCTGCACCCAGCGATTATACTTATAGTTCCCGTTGGAGCAACTGCAGTTAATGTAGCATTTCGCATTGCTTTGTAGCCCTTTTCTTTCCAAATACTAACTTCAAAGTTTGGAAACGGGCTTCTTTCAAGGGCAAGCTTAACTGATTTTTTCCTAGCTTCATCAGAAATAAATTTCATTAGTTTTTCAGCAATAGAAAGAGCTTCCTCTGAGTCATAACGAATTCCAAGCTTAAGCAGAGCATCTGCAAAACCCATTATCCCCAATCCAATTTTTCTATTTGCTTTAGTCATTTTTTCTATTTCAGGCAGTGGATATTTGTTAGCATCAATAACATTATCTAAAAAGTGAACTGTTGTGTAAACCGTTCTTCTTAATTTTTCCCAATCGATTTCTTTCTTTTCTTCATTAACCATTTTTGATAAATTAATTGAACCTAAATTGCATGATTCATAAGGCAAGAGAGGAACTTCACCACAATTGTGTGTGATGATACCATTTGCTGAAAAAGAATTTGTTGTGGGTTCATTTAGATCATAAACTTCGTCCACGCCAATTGGTTCAACTGTTTCTACTTGAAGATTTGGGTTCTCCTTGAAGATTCTTTGGGGTTTAATGCGTTCGAACTTTAAAGTCTTGGAGGAAAGGCAGAAGCCTATTTCCTTGATGAATTTGAACATGCTTTCTCTTGTGATAACCAGCTCATGCTCTGCATGGCAATGGTATTTCTTCATACCTCCTTTCGAATCTGGAAGAAACTTCCATCTAGCATTTCGCCTGTTTTCATAGATTCTAGAATAAATGCCAAACTGTAAGAGGAGTAACTGAACTTGTTTTAGTAACTTCAGTGAAACTGATACAAGCCGAATACTTACTCCCTTTCTCCTGTTTCCCTGTGGTGAACTGTCAGCACTAAACAGAGCTGAGAGAAAGTTTCTAACAGATTCTCGATCCATTGTGAAAACTGAACTGGGAACTGCTTTCTTACACGTTTCAGTAGGTTCTACTCCTAAATCATAGAATAATTTAGCGATTTTAGAAGAATATTTCAGTCTTACTTCATTACCGTAGAATTGAGATTTTATTTCTCTTTTGTTCAGCTTATCTAAATACCGCTTAAGAACAGGCATTATTTCAAGTTTCTCACCTGTATTAAAATTAAGAATAACATCCTCTAAGTTTCTCGTCAAACAGCCATCTCCAATTAACCATCCCAAAGCAAGAGCTAACTCCCTATCTACGTGGAATGTACCAAATTTTCCATCCGCTTGGAGAACTAGTCTATCATTTCCAGTCAGTTCTCTAGCAGGTTTCCAAATACCGTTGGCTGTTAGAAACCTATGATCCGGAGTGGCCTTCACTTCATAGCCAGCTTTAGTTTTAATTTTGTAAACTTCTTTAAAACCAGTCCTCCCAACCCACGCTATGGAATGGAAAGCTCCGTCTCTTGCTAAAACTCGCTGCGGATTATGCAGATTATCTATTCGTACCAGACCTTCATCCGTGGTAACGAAGGTATCTCTCGTAACACACGGGTTTGTACTCTCAATTGCTCCTAACGTCGGTGTTGGATTATGGCGATTTATTTCATCAATAAATACAATTCCAGGATCTCCAGTTCTCCAAGCCATGGTAACTATAAGATCAAAGACATCTCTTGCACGAAGCTTTTTCACTGATTTCCCTGTTCTGGGATTTATTAAATCATATTGTTCATCTTTTTCTACTGCTTCCATAAATTTGTCTGTAACAGCAACTGATATGTTAAAATTGGCGAGCTGGCCTTCCTTCTCTTTTGCTGTGATAAACTCAATTATGTCCGGATGATCAACTCGCAAAATACCCATGTTTGCGCCACGTCTCTTCCCTCCGGATTTGATGACATCAGTTGCAACATCGAAAACCCGCATGAATGAACAAGGACCTGAGGCAACACTTTTTGTTGATTTAACCATGTCACCCTTCGGTCTTAACTTGGAAAATGAATATCCAACGCCTCCACCACTCTGGAATATAAGAGCCGCATTCTTCACCGCTTCAAAAATAGAAGGAAGGCTATCAGAAACGTCGAGAACAAAGCAAGCAGCCAACTGCGCAAGCTCGGTTCCCGCATTAAAAAGTGTCGGTGAATTCGGGAGGAACTCAAGATTTGCCATTAGTTGATAAAATTCTTCTTCAGTTTTTTTTACATCTGCATTTTTATCATAAATAAGATCAGGAATAGCAATCGCTTTTGCCACTCTGCGAAACATTTGTGCTGGCGTTTCAATCAAATTTCCTTTTTCATCTTTTAGCAGGTATCTTCTCTCTAAAACGCTTGTTGCATTCAAGGGTAATTTTAATTCATCATAAACTCCAATGAATTTTTTTGCTTCTCTAAGCTCAGTGCGCTTCTGCCTGTAAAGGATGTATGCCTTTGCAACATTTGCTAAGCCATTTCTAATAAGAACTTCTTCTACGATATCTTGAACATCTTCAACGCCGGGAATTTTGCCTTTAAATTTTTCTTCAATAGTTGAAACTACTTGGTCAGATAATTGTTTAGCTAAAATCCCGTCTTCGCTTTTTACGGCAAGGATAGCTTTGTGAATGGCATTTGTAATTTTTTCCTGCTCAAATTTAGCAATCCTTCCATCTCGCTTTCGAATTTCAGAAATCTGAATTTGAGTTGTCATGTTATTCCTTATTTTTTAAACATAACATAAATTGAGGAAAAAATTAGTTATTCGATCTTTACCGAGATGCGCTTCACTTGTTTTGGAATATGAATTTCCAATATCCCCATTTTGAACTTTGCTTTTGCTTTTTCAGGCTCAACTTTAGCTGGAAGTTTCATCGATTTATGAAATGCACAGAACTCAACTTCGCGTTGAATAGTCCCCCATCTTTCAAAGCGAATTCCCCTTCGCATCGTTGCCTCAATTTCTAAAGTATCTTCTGTAGAGTGAATTTTGATATTTTCTTTTGCAACATTAGGCAAGTCCGCTGTTACAATTACTTCATTTTGAGTTTCTATTACATCCGTTAATGGTTCAAAGCATCCCCTGCTGATATCCCAACTAGGTCTTTCGCGAAACATTTCAAAAAATTCTTCAAAGCTATCCTCAATTCTTTTTTGCATTTCATCGAGCAGTTCTATTAGTGATCTTCTTCTTAGCATTCTTATCAACCATACATTGGAGGAATTTCATACTCGCGAGCTTTTCCAATTGTTCTCATAGTTTTATCTGTTTGTTTCATCAGATCGCGCATTTTCAATCGGATTTCATCGGCTTTTTCTAACAATTCTTTTACATCAACCTTTAAATCTAATATTTTAGAAGCTGCAGTTACTGCAGAAGCTGCAGCTCCAGGATCAGGATAGCCGTGGAAAGCTTGTGCCATGAGAAAGATAGCCGGTATCCTCTCTTTTTTACACTCCCACATTATAGTTGCATAAGCTCCAACTATTACGCCTTCTTCGATTTTCTCAATAGCACTTTCCTTAATGATTCCCATTGCTCTTTCATCGCTTCCTGTTGCATAGACCTTAGGATTTTCGATATCTTCGCGATTTGGAACAGGTGTTCCACCAAGTGCTAAGATCATTCTAGCATTTTTGGACTTAGCCCATTTGACTACTGTCCTTGCAAATTGATGAAGTATATCTGGTGGAATGGGAATTTCAGATGTGATTAAAAGAAACCCACCATTCCCATAAATGCGAAATGGCGAATGAATCTCTCCCTTGTGCAATATAGTTACTGGTGGAAATAAATCCGATTCAATATAACCTATCTTATTCATTTTAAGCGCATGAACTAAGTGCTCAGCTGATATTATACCAACAAGTCCAACGTCAGGTAAACCAAGAATTATGGCGGGGGTATCCTTTTTGATAATTTCTTCTTCAACAAAACTTATTTCTTCAGACATTTTTATCACTAATTTAGTTTCAGTCTTTTACGGTAAATTTTTTACGGTATAACATAAGCTAAAAGCCCCTAAGAAAACAAAAAACAAAAAGATTAAGGCCAAAGACCTAGTGTTTCTATAGCCTCTGCAACTCTGCCAACGCCTAGCATTAATGCAGCAGTTCTCATATCAACTTCATTTTTCTCAGAAGTTTCATAAACATCATCGAATGCTTCCAGCATTTTATATTCAAGTTTTTTGATGAATTCCTCTTCACTCCAGTGTTCTCTATGAAGATTTTGTAGCCATTCAAAATAGCTCGCTAAAACACCCCCTGCATTAGCCAAAATATCAGGAATTACAATTATTCCTTTTTTTGATAGTATTTCATCAGCTTCAGGTGTTGTAGGTGCATTAGCTGCTTCTGTTATTATTTTAGCCTTTATTTTATCTGCATTTGCTTTGGTTATTTGGTTTTCAAGCGCAGCTGGAACCAAAATATCGCATTCTAATTCAAGAAGCTCTTCATTTGTTATTCCTTTGCACTCTTCAAATCCTATCACAGACCCTGATTTTTCTTTATGCTTTAGCACTTTAATTGGGTCAATTCCATTCGGGTTATATATCCCTCCTCTAGAATCGCTTACGGCAATAATTTTGCAGCCTTCTTTTTTTAGTAAAATTGCAGCACTTGCTCCAACATTGCCATATCCTTGCACAGCAACAGTCATATCTTTAAATCGTTTTCCTATTTTTGAAACCATTTCTTTTGTGCACAACACAACTCCTCTAGAGGGAGCATCTGCTCGTCCCTCAGATCCACCTATAATTAGAGGTTTACCGGTAGCAATTTCTGGCACACTATACCCTCGAAACTGGCTATAGGTGTCGGTAATCCACGCCATAATTTGAGGATTGGTGCCAACATCTGAGGCAGGTATATCTCTATAAGGACCAATTAAATCCAGAATCATAGAAGTATACCTTCGAGTCAAGCGCTCCAATTCAACAAGGGACATCTCTTTCGGGTTGCAAGCAATACCACCCTTTGCGCCTCCATAGGGGATGTCCACAACTGCGCATTTCCATGTCATCAATGCTGCTAGTGCTTTTACTTCATCTAAAGTGACATCGGGATGATATCTAGTTCCACCCTTGTAAGGACCTCTTGCATCATGATATTGTACTCTGTATCCTGTAAAAGATCGTATATTACCATTATCCATTCTTATCGATACTGATACAATTAGTGCCCGCTTTGGTTGTTTTAGAATCTCATGGATTCCTGGGTCTAAGTTTAATTTTTCAGCAGCTATATCCAATTGTTTTAAAACAACTTTAAATGGGTTGGGTTTTTCCTCACTCATTTGAAATTCCTCCTGTCACTAAATTAATTTTAGTTATTTTATTTAATTTGATTCTATAAAGAAGGTAAAATTATTTTTAGTTTATTTCATATTGTAATGTAAACAACAAATATACAGTTAAAATTTGGCACAAGAAACTTAAAATAGTTAACTTTTTGCATCCTAAGTTGGAAAAAATGCTTTGAATAGAGGAGGAAAAAATGCCAGTAAAGAAATATACAAGCAAAGATGGTAGATTCACAATTGAGATAGATGAAGACAAATGCATAGCAGCTGGAGAATGCGTAAATTCGTGTCCTGTAAGTCTTTATGAAATAATAGATAGCAAATCAAATCCAGTCAGAATAGATGATTGCACTGAATGCTGTGTCTGTGTAGAAGTTTGCCCAACAGGAGCGATTAAACATAGTTCGTGCCCAAAATAGCATAATCGAAGGCTGAAACTGCACTTCGTAAATACTCCGTTGATAGTTGATAATTAAAAAAGAAAGAGAGTATGGGGGCAAATACTAAATCTCTTCAAGCATCGTTGTGAATGTATCATGGTGCTCTTCCTCATCTTCCAAAATTTCCTTGAACATGAAAGCTGTGGTCACATCACCCTCACTTTCAGCCTGCTTTGTTATCAGCTTATAAAAGCTTATTGCATCTTCCTCTGCTTTCACATCTATTTCAAGAAATTCTTTTAAGCTGCCTCCAACATCTATTGGCTTTGGCTTGGTAGTTGGCGTTCCAGTCAAATACCATAATCTTTCTGCAATAGTTTCTGCATGCTTCATCTCGGTTATTGCAATTTTCTTGAAGATATCCTGCACAGCAACTGCTTTCACACCAATAACCTGCATGTGCTGCCACATATACTGGATACTTACTGCAATTTCCATTGCTATTGCATCGTTTAACATTTCTTTCAATTTGTCGCTAACTTTTGTTGCTGGAGCAATCATATTTTACTACCTCCTTTTTCCGTGTGTAGAATCGGCGGCTAAATAATCTACACTTCTGATATTAAAGTTAATGGTAAAGAAATGACCGATTAAAGCTATTTCTCTGGAGAATAGAAGGCATCAAGCGAACATAAGATCTTTTTTTAAGGAAACCTAAGTCTGAAAAGGCCATGGCGTCTTTGATAGAAAAATTTGAGGTATAAACTGGCACAAGAGTTAAAAATGAATTATAGCACAAGGGGGACGAGAAAAAGAGCGTCAAAATGCTATTGGAGTGGATAAGAGAGAAAGACAATTTAAGACAACATTAAAAAATATGAATTTAATTTTTAATAATATTCTCTTAATTTACCTCTAACTCTGATTTTGATTTACTATTTTTAATCGCTTATTTTCCTAAAATCAGATTTTGGGGCTCCGCACACCGAACACACTTCTGGTGGCTCTTCACCTTCATGAATATACCCGCAAACAGTGCATTCCCATTTTGCTAAATCTAGTGTCCTTTAACCTTTCTTGCAACTTTTTTCCCCAGTTCAAAACATTCCCTAATTTCATTATCGTTAGGTACATATTTGATTTCAAGTCCAGGCTCTATCACATCAAAACCAGCTTTTTTTAATTCTTCGTTTATTGCTCTTACAGCCCCACCACCCCAACCATAAGAACCAAAGGCAGCTCCAATTTTACCTTTCGGTCTTAATCCTTTTAAGAACGACAAAAAACCAGCTACAGTTGGAAACATTCCGTTATTGAGAGTGGGAGAGCCGACTAAAATTGCTTTAGCATCTAAAACCTCTTCAATTATATCGCTCCAATCGCTCTTGCGTAAATGAAACAATCTGACTTCAACTCCTTCGCTAGAAATGCCATTCAAAATTTCTTTTGCCATTTTATCTGTGCTTTCCCACATTGTGTCGTAAATTATTAAGACCTTGTCTTTGGCTTTGCCTTCAGCCCAGTCAGCATAGGCTTGAATTATTCTCTCTGGGCTCTTGCGCCATATTGTGCCGTGAGCTGGGGCAATCATTTCTATCATTATGCCCATATCCTTGATTTCTTGAATTTTCTTTAATACCAAAGGTGCATAGGGCATTACAATGGTAGCATAGTATCTAGCTGCTGCATTCATTACCATATCTCCAACTTCATCCTCAAATCTTTGAGGAGTTGCGATATGTTGTCCAAAAGCATCATTTGGCAAAAGAATTCGATCTTCTTTAATATACGTGAACATGCTGTCTGGCCAATGCAACATTGGAGCTGAAATGAACAATAAGTTCTTTTTGCCTAGATTTAGTTCATCGCCAGTTTTCACAGTGATAAAATCACAACTGATCTTATGGTGTTTAAGCAGCCCTTCCTTACCCTTTTCTGTTGCAATCACTCTGGCTTTAGTAGCCTCTTTCATTACATCTGGCAAGCTTCCTGAGTGATCCATCTCTGCATGATTTGAAATAACATAATCGATTTTCTTAGGATCTATAATATCCTTAATCCTTGTTAACATTTCATCAGAAAAACCATGCTTTACAACGTCAACCAGTGCTACCTTCTCATCAATAATTAAGTAAGCATTGTACGTTGTTCCTCTAGGGGTGCTATAGGAGCCGCAAAACCGTATATTCCAATCTATAGCACCGACCCAATAAACTCCTTCAGCTAATTTTATTTCATTCATTCTAAACTTTCCCCCTATCTCAATTTATTTAATTTTTGAAAAAGCTCTTAAGGAATTAATTGTTATTTATTTTAACTACTTACTTACGTTATTTTTTTCTTCTTGAAGAATTTCTTAGTATCTCGTAAAGGAGCAAAGGTATTACGGTCAAAATTAGTACTGTGGTTGGTCCACATATCCCCTTGGTTGGCACGTTAATAGTTGATTTTTTGCTAGCCATTTCTACAATTGGTATTTTCATAGCTCCTTTGCCAAAGAGAGAGTCGATAAGATATTGAGGAGCTGTTCTATAATTTAGCCTAGCTTCTGCTGTGATTGGCCCTTTGATATCAGTAGGTAATTTGAAGGTGTATTTTTCTATAGCTGTTCCTTTTGGAGGTATACGTTTATCAAAAAGCACGCTCTCAGCTAGCCACACTTTAGGTGTTGGCTTGCCTTGCGCATCCGCCAAGACAGTGTGATAAATGGTTGCATTTGGATCTATATTTCCATCAGCATCTAATTCACCAGATTTAAAAATTTCCTTTCCCTTAGCATCCTTTACGGTTAGCTCCAACCACATCTCCCGAGCTTCAGTTAAGCCAGTAGGTAATTTATGTCCACAACCAACATTTGAAATTGTTATTTCAACGGTAATCATGTCACCAATTGCAGCAGTTGATGGGACACTTATGTCCAGCACCGCCGCGGCCTTTAACCTCTGGATTGCTAATTCTCTGTGCTTTGAAGACTCTGTGTATATAGTATTCCCTCCAACAAAATAATGGGTATAAATGTGCTCACGTTCTGGACCCATGGTCGCAGCTTTTCCTGGATTCCTCTGAAATTTTGTTACTCCAGGAGTCATATGGCAGTCTTGGCATTGAACTCCTTCTTTAGAGTAAGGCCCTTCTTTCCATTCGGTATATGTGCTTTCTAAGGGTAACTTGTTAACCGGATGACTTACATCGTGACACATGCCGCAAAATTCAGCTTTAGTATGCAATACTGAAAACTGAGTCTCGTGGAAGGGAGAAACAGCATCCTTGAATGGACCTCTTTTGACTTTCCCAGGTGAAGAAACATAAGGGGCGTTACCTATCCCCTTACTTTCAGAAACAGTGTGACAAAAATCACATTGCACACCTTTCTTGGCAATATCACTTAATTTCGAGCCATCTACCGGGGGTACTTCTCCAGAAACCAAACCTACAGGAGTATGACAGCGGGCACAGAAAGTATCTGTAAGACCATTTGTCTCCTTGCTTGCTAAGATGAAAAGTTTTTGATAGAATTGATCTTGATCCGAATTGGAGTGCATTGATCCCTTCCATTGGGCATAAATATCTGTATGGCATCCTCCGCATGTCTCTGGACTGGTAAACTGATTAGACTTCAATTCGCCGAATTCAGTTTGACGGGTAACTTCGCTTAAGGCATTGATTGCTTCTTCATGAGTAGTCGCAACTAGTGTAATTGAAAGAAGAAATCCTATAATAGTTGCTAAAAATAATTTATTCAACCTTACTTTCAAATCAATTCTTCCGCTTTCCTACTTTCTTAACATTACTATTTTAATTTAATAAGTTTTCTATTCGAGCAAGTATGTCGTCTCAGCTTGAAAGCAATTTTATTGCCTTATTAAGTATTGTATTTGCTTTTAAAAGAACCTGCTTATGCTCTTGAAGTATTTTCTCAGACTGAGCAATTATTTTTTTATGAATTTTTAGAGAACGCAAGACTTCTCTTGGGGCTGGTCCGCCAATAATTGATCTTTTCTCAACAAATTTTTTCGGGTCAAGTGCAGCTTGAACTGTTTTATTAGATAATCCAAGAGATTTACCAATTACATCTCTTGCAACTTCATCAATTAACTCTGAGTTAATCTCGGCAGGAGTTTTGCAAGATTCGATAGCCTTAGCGACTGCTTTACCAACTATCGTATGAGCTGTTCTAAATGGCAAATTTTTTTCTCTTACAATAGTATCCGCTAGCTCTGTCGCTGTTGAAAAGTTTGAAGAAGCGAGCTGCATCATGCGCTCTTTTTTAATTGTCATTGTTGAGAGCATATTAGCTAATACTGGTAAAGTTGATTTTGCAACATCTACGGCATCCCAAAGTAAAGGAGTTAATTCTTGAAAGTCGCGATTATAACTAGTAGGAACTGCTTTTAAAATCATAAATGCGCCAGTTAAATCTCCAAGCACTCTTCCAGTTTTTGCTCTTATTAACTCAGCTACATCTGGATTCTTTTTTTGCGGCATTATGCTACTTGTTGAGCTATACTCTTCAGCTAGTTCAATCATTCCAAATTCATATGTGCTCCATAGAATAATTTCTTCAGCTAATCTGCCTACATTAATCATTAATGTTCCCAAAGCCGATAATGTTTCAACTAAAAAATCTCTTGATGTAACTGCATCTAATGAATTCTCAATTAAACTATTAAACCCAAGTAACTCCGCAGTTCTTTTTCTGTCAATTGGAAAACCTGTGGTTGCAATTGCTGCTGCGCCGAGTGGGCTTTTATTTACGTTAAGATAGGCTTGATCCAAACGAGCCAAGTCGCGCCCAAATGCGTCTACGTAAGAGATCAAATAATGTGCAAAAGTAATTGGCTGAGCGTGTTGGAGATGAGTGTATCCCAAGGTAACTGTTTCAACATTTTCAGCAGCAAGATCGAGTAATACTTTTTGAAGCTTAATTAATGACTCTGAAATTAAATTCAGCTCTGCGCGCAAAGCTATCCTTAAATCAGTTGAGACCAAGTCATTTCTGCTGCGACCAGTATGAATTCTTCCGCCAACATCCTCGCCTAACTTTTCAATTAAATACTTTTCAACTGCAATATGAATATCTTCACTAGTTGTATCAAGAGCTTCAAAACCTTTGTCCTCTAAATCTTCAAGAACTTTTAGAATTTTGCTTGTTACTGCTTTTGAAATAATTTTTTTCTCAGCCAGCATAATAGCATGAGCTTTATTAACAAGTATATCTGCATTGAATATCCTTCTATCAATTAAAAATGAAGAGGTATAGCTAATTGCGTCTTCACTCATTTTCTCTTTAAATCTTCCAATTCTAATGATATCTTTGCTGGACATAAAACTCACTATCTTTTTTTGTCATCAATCTAAAAATAGATCAAATATTAGCACGGTACCGCCCTTGTCTAAAAAATTCAGCAATACTCTTATTTGCTCCTTTGAATCGACATTAATTTTTATGCCAAATGCTGGCAGTAGATAAGTTGTATCTAAAACCACTTTTCTGATGATAGAAAATTCACAGAAATTTATATTACCAGATATATTAAGTTATTTCAGGTGATAGTTTGGCTGTTGCTCTCGGCAAAGTTGGGAGTAAAGGAGAACTTTTTCCTCCAAAAGAGATAAAGGAAGAAGCTGAGTTTAAGCCTGGAGATATGGTCGTCTTTAAAGCTGAAAAGGGCAAGATTGAAGTGATTAAAGTTCCTACAATCAAAGAAGCCTTTAACCAGAAAAGCTTCGCTAAAATTTCTTTTAAAGAATTTGAGGAAATGACGGAAGAGGTTATAGGGCCATAATTGTCTTTTCAGATTTTCTGTTCACATTTCGGGATAATCAAATCTTTGGTTTAGACAACTTCTGAAGGAAAGTGCACTCAACATAAATGAGAACTTGGAAGGAAAAAACGAGAGTATTTAGTTGCAATTGGGCTGAGGGATAATTAACTTAACTAAAGTATCATATGAAACTAAAGTTTAAGACTTAAGGAAATATTTTTATTTGACTTTTAAAAGCTGAAAGGCAGATTAAAGTCCTTTTGCCATATACGGGCCTTCTTTTTCATAACCAAATCTTCGATAATATTCTCGAGTGCCAATTGCGCTTGTAATTAACATTTTATTTTTATCATATTCTTCAAAAGCAATCCGTTCCGCTTCTTGCAGAAGTTTTTTACCAAACTCCCTATGTTGCCAAGCCTCTGGAATCCTCTCTCCAATCGGAACAACTGGCCCATAAACTCTAAGTTCTCTAATTAATGCTGTTTTGCCAGTTACCTCTGGCCTATGAGCCATTTCTGATGGAATTCTTAATCTCAAAAATCCAATTAATATGTCATTTTTTATGTCTTCAAATGACAGAAAAATTTCTTCTCCTTTAGATGCATCATATTTTTCAGTCAAGAGTTTAATATCTTCAGCTGAAGGCTGGATCCCATATTTATACCAAACGTGCCCAACTTCCCGGCAACGAATACATTTACAACGAATGTTCAGCTCTTTCAATTTATTTAATACAATATCCCCTAAGTTGCTCTTTTTAACTCCCGCTTCAATTAATCTGCTTGGAATATCCCTTTGAATGCGCATCGTTCTGATCCATTTTGGCATGTACTTTTTGACTTCTGTTATCAAATTAATTGCATCTTCATCTGTGAAAGCTTTGTATTCTCCGTTTTTCCACCATTCATATAATTTCGTTCCCTTTACAACTAGTGTTGGATAAATTTTTAGCATGTCAGGCTTAAAATTCGGATTGCTAAAAACTTCCTCAAACATCTTTAAATCTTTTTCATAATCTGATCCGGGTAGACCCGGCATAAGATGTGCTACTATCTTAAGGCCAGCATCTTTTAAAATTCTTATCGCTTCTATCGTATCTTTTACGCTATGGCCTCTTTCAACTTTCTCAAGAATTTCATCGCAGATACTTTGAACACCTATTTCTACTCTTGTTGCCCCAAATCTCAGCATATTGTCAACATGTTGTTCTTTACAATAATCCGGCCTTGTCTCGAAAGTTAATCCCACATTTCTGAGCTCAGAAGTTTCAGCATTTAATTGGGCTTCTTTAAGAGTTTGAGCTGGCTTCTCTGAAATAGCTTCCAATGCCCTTTTAGTAAGCCATTCTTGGTAATAGAGGGGGAGAGCTGTAAAAGTTCCACCCATCACAATCAAGTCGATCTTCTCAACAACGTGTCCGATTTGTTTGAGCTGATTAATTCTAGCTTTAACTTGAGCATATGGGTCAAAGTTATGACTTTTCGCCCTCAATGCCGCTGGCTCTTCGCCGGTGTAAGATTGTGGTGTTCCAACAGCTGGACCACCAGGGCAATAAGCGCAAGGTGCTTCCTTAGGACAAGGGTATGGCTTGGTCATAATAGCAACAACAGCAATGCCAGAGACCGTCCTTACAGGTTTTTTTCTTAGAAGGCCCAAAATTTCTCGGCGCTCAGTTTCTGTGGCAACGCCGAGTATATCGGCATCAGTTGGAATCTCTGAGAGATGATACTTTTTACAGTACTTTAACTTAATCTGTTCAAGTTCTGTTTTTGAAGCAGTTCTTTTCTCAATTATTTCTCTAATGATTTCACGATAGATATTGCTTTCCAAAATTCTCCCTAAAAATTAGATTAGTAGAACTTGCTTAAAAATATTAAACAAAATAAAACTTCGATATTACCTTTCGCTTATAACTGGATTCCTTAAAATTCCAATTTTTTCAATTTCAGCTTCGATTATATCACCAGGTTTGAACGGACCAACTCCAGGCGGAGTACCTGTAGCTATTATATCTCCGGGTTCTAAAGTCATTATGTTTGAGATGAATTCAACTAAATATTCAATTGAAAAAATCATATTTTTTGTATTAGATTTTTGTTTTACTTGATTGTTAACTCTCAATTGGAGCTCAAGATTACTTGAGTTAATTTCACTTTTAGAGACTAAAGAAGGGCCAACTGGAGCAAATGTATCAAAACTTTTAGCTCTAGTCCATTGAATATCCTTTTGTTGCAAATCGCGCGCAGTTACATCGTTAAATACAGTAAAGCCAGCAATAAACTCCTTTGCTTCTAATTTAGAAACTTTCTTAGTCCTTTCGCTTATTATAATGCCAAGCTCGACTTCATAATCAACCCTTGTTGATACTTTAGGACAAACAATTGGTTCCTCTGGACCAATAACGGCAGTTGGAGGTTTCAAAAAAATAATTGGCTCATCAGGAATCGACATTTTAAGTTCTTTCGCATGGTCAATATAATTAAGACCTAAACAAACTATTTTCGAAGGATTAGTTACCGGAGCTTTAAGTTTTATTTGGTGAATCTTATAGACTTTATAATTCTCCAAAGGTTTGTTTTCAACTTTAAATATACCGCCTTCAGTTAAGAAATCTTTCATATCGCTATAATCTAAATCGATTATTTGATTTCCACTTAATACCCCAACTTTTATTTCTCCAATCGGGTTCTCATAGGTTACGAATTTCATAATTTTCACATAATCAACTAAGATAAGATACTATGTAAAAATAGTGTTAGATTGGAATTATCTTGCCAGAGGCATCGCGTGTATATCTTCCAAAGGAATCCATCTTACTTAACAACGCTGAATTAAAAATAGGTCCATCTGTACATAAATGAAAGCCATCTATTTCACATGAATCACATAATCCTATCCCACATTTGATATACCGAGACAAACTGGCTTGAAGTTGAATTTTATGATTCTCTGATATTTCAAAAACCTTTTTTAACATTGGCTCAGGGCCACAAGCATAGATTTGGTCAAACCTCTCTTTAGAAAGCAATTGAGTCATCGCATCAGTCACTAATCCCTTTAATCCAGCTGAACCGTCATCAGTTGTAATTATGACCTTTGCTCCAGTTTTTTTAAACCGCCTAACGAAAAGGAGATCCTTTGCCGTCTTTGCTCCAACAATTACGGTGGTTTTTTTTCCTGTCAAAATAGCTTGCTCAACCAACTGCCCCAGAGGAGCGACCCCTATTCCTCCTCCAACTACTAACAATTTTTCCCCAATTATTTTGAAGTGATTGCCATATGGTCCTCTCAATCCAATAACATCTCCAACTTCATTTGAATGCAATATTGTTGTAGCTTTTCCAATCTTTTCAACAGTAATTGAAACTAAACCAGAATTTGGATCAGCATAAGAAACCGCCATAGGTTTTTCATCAACTCTTGGAATCCAAACCATTACAAAATTACCAGGTTTCGATAATTTTGCAATATCTAAAGCTTTTAAAAAAAAGGTTTTAACTGAAGGGGTTTCTTGAACTACTTCTAAGATTTTAAAAATGCGTGGAATATGCATTAAAGAGACCCTATTGAATTAGAAATAGTAGCAATATAAAAAATTGTACATATTTAGCTTTTGCCCACTCTTGATTATTTCTACGAGGGTACTTTTGTGCTGACGATTTCCTTAAAAAAAGTTTGGCGGGTAAATAATATACAAAAAATTTAGTTAAAAAATTAGAAATTATTTTTGCGCTGTTGTAATAACATCTTTACCCATTGCTAGCACGAGCTGTTCATGAGCCCTACGCAAAGCAACTTCTAGCTCTGGTCTTGGTATGCCGAGCAAATTTAATCTCTGGCAGTTTGTGTTATTACATAAACAACAGACTTGGGTGCAACCCCTACAAACTGGAAGAAACAGGCACTCTTTTATAGCACAATATTCCTCTTCAGCCATTATATTCCTCGGTTGACAATTAGAGTTTTTAATATAAATGCTTAAGTCAGACGGAAGACGCTAAAAGGGTGCTTTAAGTCAGAAGAGCATTTATTTAGTTTTAAACGTTATTTACATTAATGTACAAGCCCTATTATCTCATTTAAGCTCTTATAGCCTTTTTTATCCATAAAATCAGAGATCTCATCAGTAATCTTTTTGAAAATTTCAATTTTGTGATAATAAATTCCAGTTCCAATTTGAATTGCTTTAGCCCCTGCCATAAAAAATTCGATTGCGTCATTACCTGATGTTATACCACCAACCCCAACCACGGGTATTTTCACATTTTTGGAAATTTCATAGATACATCTAAGTGCAACTGGTTTAATACATGGTCCAGAAAATCCTCCTACCTTGTTTGCTAATATTGGTGAAGCAGTTTCAATATCAATGACCATCCCTGGGCCAAGTGAATTTATTGCTGAGATTATATCTGCTCCGGCTCTCTCAGCGCTTTTTGCAATTTCAATTATGTTTGAAACATTTGAAGAAAGTTTCACCATCACAGGAATCCTTACTTTTTTCTTAACTGTTCTCACAACTTCAGCTGTTAACTCTGGATTTTGCCCGATCTCAATCAATCCACCAGAGTGAGGACAAGATACGTTTAATTCAAGGCCATCTGCCCCAGCACCTTCCATTACTTCTCCAACTTGAGCGAACTCATCAGGCGTCGAACCATAAATATTAGCAATAACTGGAACTTTTCCCTCCTTTGCAACTTTAATTTCTTGGCTAAACTCATAACATCCAGGATTCGGCAAACCCATTGCATTTAAAAATCCGCCTAAAACTTCAACTATTGTTGGGTTTGGGCAACCTGGATTTGGCTTTAGGCTGATCGATTTTGTAATTACAGCTCCAGCTCCTGCCTGTGCTACGCGCTTAAGCGAAGCCCCCGTAACACCAAAAACTCCAGCCGCTAACAAAGTCGGATTTTTAAGCTTTAAACCAGCAAGCTCAATTGATAATTCCATAACATACACTTCTAATATTCTTAAGAGAATTAAGCATTTTTTGAAAATAAAAATTGTTATTTGCCTTTGAAGTCAATAACTTCCACATAATGGCATGTATACTTTAATTATTAAAGCCATCTAGTGTTATTTGACCATTTTCATCTTTAACTAGCTCGATTTCTTTTCCAGCTTGAGCATAGTATTTCCTTCTATTTTCTCCGTCCTGGCTCAGTTTTATGTAGAATTCAACTGCTTTGTCGGTTGTGCTTCTAACTAATCTATAGAAATAGCCATCAAAGATGGCCACCCTGAGATATTTTTTTCTATGCCAAGGACCCTTTTTTGGCATTATACTCAATATTTGACCACATTTATCCAAGCAATAAAAATTTGCAATTTTTTAATTTAAAATCGAAATATATTTTACTGCAAACTCACAAGTGTAAAAAGACTGATATGCTCGCAAAAACAGGAATTCTAGAACTTGATGATTGCTTAAATGGCGGCTTGCCATTTAGTAAACTAATACTATTTGTAGTTGATCCTTTAGCTTCTACTGATGATATATTTTGCAGTATAGTTCATGAAGGCCTTAAAGCAAAGCAACCTGTTATTCACATTACTACAAATATCACACCAACTGCTTTAAGAGAAAAAATGTTGTCTTTTGGTATTGATGCAAAAAGTTTTGAAGCTAAAAAATTATTGTTTGTAGTAGATGCGATTACCCCAGAGGCAGGCCTTGGCGAATTTGTCACAGAGAAATACCCAGCTAAAGCTTCAGATCCGAACGACATTCATCGCATGCTTAGAGAAGCTTGGATCGATGCAGGAAGACCACAAAACTTTCGGTTAATATTAAACTCTTTATCATCTCTTTTTATATTTGGGCAAAAAACTCATGTGGTCAATTTTATTAAACACATTTCAGCTGGGGTCAACACTTATAATGAGCTTGCTTTGTTTATCTATTATGGAAAATTAACTGATGAGATAGTCAGTTCGATTCAGGAATACTTCCATGGTATTATCTATATAACTGAAGAAGAGCTCAGAAGGAGAAAGATTAACATAGTTAAGCTGCCCGGTGTGGAAGTAAAAGACAGAATAGTTAAAGTTGGGCCAGCTAAGGCATAGCAACTGCGCAAAATTGCTCAAATTTAACTACTAATCTCTGGTGTTAATTTTGCTAGTTACCATCAAAACTCCATCTCGACTCCATATATCACTAATTGATTTGCATGGTAAACTTGGAAGAATTGATGGCGGAATAGGTGTAGCGTTAGAATTCCCTAGTGTCTCAATAACTGCTGAAAAAGCTAAAAAGTTAATTGTTTCTCAAAACGAATTAAAAGAATCTGCAGAATCTGCTGCTAAAAAAATGCTGAATTATTTAAACATTAAAGATGGGGTCAAAATCACATTTAATGAGAGCTACTCAATGCATATTGGACTCGGATCTATCACACAAACTTCACTTGCGGTTGCCCAAGCAATTGCAAAATTATATGGCATTAAACTTTCAGTTCTCGAGCTCGCAAAAATTGTTGAGAGAGGAGGTACTTCTGGCATTGGAGTTGCTGCATTTGAGGGTGGAAGTTTTATTTTAGACGGTGGACATAAATTTGGAGTTGAAAAGAAAGAGTTCGCCCCATCTGACGCTACACACGGAGTTCCTCCTCCGCCAGTTATACTAAGGCATAACTTTCCAGATTGGAACATTGTGCTTGCAATTCCAAATGTTGAACGTGGGGCATATGGCCAAAAAGAAGTTAACATTTTCAAACAATATTGTCCAATTCCTCTTTCCGAAGTCCAGGCAGTTAGCCATTTAATTCTAATCAAAATGCTACCAGCTTTGGTAGAACGCGATATCAATACCTTTGGTCAATCGATTAACGAAATTCAATCAATTGGATTTAAAAAAATTGAATTAGAGCTTCAACATCCAATTATCAAAAAGTTAATGGAAACTATGATTAAAGCTGGAGCATGTGGAGCCGGCATGAGTTCTTTTGGGCCTCTAGTCTATGGTATTGCTGATAAAGATACTACAAGAATACAACAAGCAGCTCAAGAATTGCTTGATCGAACAATACATGGAAAAACTCTAATTACTAAAGCCAATAATACTGGTGCTAGGATTTTGATTTGGGATTAAAATGCGAGCATATATTGTGCCAAGCGCTATTGGTATTTTTGGTTTCAATGAAGACTTAAATTTAATTGATTTTAATTTATTTACAAAGGACCCTATTTTTTTATCAAAGAAAATAAAAGCTCTGTTTGAAAAAGAGTTAATTGCTGAAGCAAAAGAAATTATTCAAAGGCTGAGTGAACAAAAATTTGAAATTATTTATGAAAGCCTAGAACCTATTGGAAAAGAAGTTTTTCCGGATTTAGGAAATGCTAGCCCAACACCGGCAGGAAAAGCATTTAGAGCTAACTTTAGAAAATATGCAATTGAAACCGGATTTGCAACATCTGAAAAAGAATTAGTTGATATTTTACATGCTGCCACGCTTGAATTCGTTAAATCTCAAGTAAAAGTCGCCCTAGCAGAACAAGATAAAATGATAATTCAAGCTATTGGAGCAATCGATGAACTCGATAAATCAGCTAATTTATTAGCAAGCCGATTGCGCGAATGGTATGCTATTCATTTTCCAGAATTAGCTCAAAAAGTTGCTTCTCATGACACTTTTGCAAAACTGATTTTAGATATTGGTCACCGCGAGTATTTTAATGAACAAAAATTATCAAAATTTTTTGAGAGCGCGTTTTCAAAAGATCTAACTCAAGTTGCAAAAATTTCAATGGGAGCTGAAATAACTGAACTTGATTTAAATACAATCAAACAATTTGCTCAAATTTTGCTCAGCTTATATGAAACCAGAATGGCTCTTGAGAATTATACTGAGCAAGTTATGGCTAGTGTTGCTCCAAATGTATATGGTTTGTTAGGGGCTACTTTGGGTGCTAGAGTTATTTCATTAGCTGGTGGGCTCGAAAAATTAGCAAGGCTCCCGGCAAGCACAATTCAAGTTCTTGGCGCTGAAAAAGCATTGTTCAAACATTTACGTGGAAAGGCCCCATCCCCAAAGCATGGAATTCTATTCCAGCACTCAGTTATACATAGTTCACCTA
The DNA here is from genome assembly GCA_024860865.1 of Methanobacteriota archaeon. Lineage (GTDB taxonomy): Archaea > JACRDV01 > JACRDV01 > JACRDV01 > JACRDV01 > JACRDV01. The sequence continues at coordinate 22,169 of JACRDV010000108.1, forward strand.
AATGGCAGAGGGGGAAAATTGCCAGAGCATTAGCTGGCAAAATTGCAATTGCAGCTCGAGTAGATGTCTACTCAAAAGGATACTCCGTGGATTCGCTGAGAGCTGATTTTGAAAAGAGAGTTGAAGAAATAAGTGAAAAGTACGCCACTGCCCTGCCTAAGCCAGTTATAAGAAAACCAGAAAAGAGAAAGAAGAGGTAATGATCTAAAATGAATTGATATATACCCAAGCTTCTTTCAATTTTGCTGGAATTATTACCTTTTCAAGCTGAGGCAAAAACAAAAACATAAAAGCTTCATATAGTAAAGCACTGGAAAAATAAAATGATGACCAAAATTAAACCTCATGAAAAATTCGAAGGCATCTATTGGGCAATTCTTGAAGATGAAAGCGAACGTTTAGCAACTGTTAATTTAGCTCCAGGCGCTAAAGTATATGGCGAACGATTAATCTCAGAAGAAGAAGTTGAATATAGAATTTGGGATCCCTTTCGAAGTAAGCTCGCTGCTATCATCTTAAAAGGCGCCCAAAACATTCCGATCAAACCGAATTCAAAAATTCTATACTTAGGTGCTGGATCAGGAACCACATGTTCTCATGTCTCTGATATTGTTGGTAAAAACGGAGTTGTATATTGCGTGGAATTTGCCCCCAGAGTTGTGAGGGATTTAGTTACTGTTTGTGAACAAAGACCTAACATGATTCCAATTCTTGCTGATGCTACAAATCCAAATCAGTACAAATATTTAGTCGAAGAGGTTGATGTTATTTATCAAGATGTGGCACAACCAGTCCAAGCTGGAATTTTAGTTAAGAATGCTGAATTTTTTCTGCGTAAAAACGGATTCTGCATGTTAATGATTAAAGCTAGGAGCATTGATGTGACAAAAGAGCCAAGCCAAGTCTTTAAAAGCGAAATTTCAACACTTGAACAAAAATTCTCAATAATTGAAGTCCGCCACTTAGAACCTTTCGAGAAAGACCATGCAGGAGTTGTTGGAAAATTGACTAAGTGATTTTATGAAAATAATTGCCACCAGCAAAAGAGCAACAACTGTGAAGGCAGCCCTTGAAGAAGCCCAAAGGGAAATTAACCAAAAACTCAGCCAAATTGATGGACGAATTATTAAAATGCATGCTGATGCTAGACCTTTAGGCGGTATCGAAATTTCAGTGGTTGTTAATGGAAATGAACCGCACAAAAAGAGAATATTAGGGGTAAATGAAAGCGCCATTAGCGCAGAGTTATCAATTAAAAAGGCCCAAGACAGAATTAACCAGATGGCATCAGATACTAAGGGCGAAATTGCAGATTTTTTTATAAAAACCATTACTGCACCTTTTGGGCGAACTTATACCACAATGGTCCTAGCAGTTAATGAGAGGCTAATAAAGCCACCTAATGACTTAAGCGCTGAAGAACGCAGAGATAGAATCAAATCTGTTCTTTTAATGTTAAATAATGACCCAAGAGCCTTAAATATATCTCATTTAGCAGAATTATTCAATGTTTCTAGGGATATTATCTATAAAGACCTGGAAAAA
>JACRDV010000111.1 GCA_024860865.1 Methanobacteriota archaeon
TCGGGTATGTGCATTTTTATCAGTATTACTTTTTTTAAAAATAATAATACTTAAAACTTCCGAGTTTTAAACCATATTTGCTTCTTATATGGGAAGTTCGCTAAAATCCCCTAAAAGAGGAAAAATACAACCGTTAAATTGAATTTTAGTTTTTACCTAATTATAGGCATGCACGATGTCATAGTTGTTGGAGCTGGTCCCTCTGGATCAACTACTGCATATCTCTGCGCAAAATCAGGCTTTAATGTGCTCCTATTGGATAAAAAATTTCCAAGAAGAAAAATTTGCGGCGGCAGTATTTCCCCAAAAAGTATCAAATTATTAGAAAAACTCAAATTTAATTTAAATGATGCGCCTAAAAACTGGTTCTCAAAAATTAAACTATTTTCATATGATGGGTCATCTGCTGATCTTCCTCTCCCAGAGAGCATGAAAGGTTATGTTACAGATAGATTTACCTTTGATGCTGCGCTGGTTAATGCTGCAATAGATAATGGGACAAATTTTTATTCCAATGCAAAATGTGTTGATGTAATCAAAGAAAATGGATTTATCAAAGGAGTGACTGTCCGAAGAGATGGAAATCCAGAAACTTTATATGGAAAAATTGTTGTAGCAGCTGATGGAGCAAATTCAATTATTATGTCAAAACTTGGACTGTTAAATCACTCTCCAGAAACTACCGCAATCTGCATGCGAGCAATATATTCTAATGTTGAAAATCTTTCTGATTCTATAGAATTTCATTGCAATTCCTTTGCTCCAGAGGGCTTTGGATGGGTTTTCCCGTGCGGAAATGGGCAGGCAAATATAGGAATTGGCGGGTCAGTTGCCAAATATCAGCAAAGGAATTTGTCGATTCCTAAGGCATTTGAATGGTTCACTAAAGTATATCCAATTGTTAGCAAATTTTTAAAAGATGCAAAAATAATTGCTGAACCAGCAGGATTTCCCCTTAATTCCAGTATTCCGCAAAAAACCTATGGAAACGGTTTTATTGCTGTTGGTGAAGCTTCTGGATTTTGCAACTCTCTTTCCGGTGAAGGAATCTATTATGCAATTAAGAGCGGAGAGCTAGCCGCAAGAACTATTATTGAATCTTTATCCAGTGAGCAATATCCCCATTGTGCTGCTCCAAATAATTTAGATAAATATGAAATCCTTTGGAAAAAAGAATTTGGGGATGAACTAAAAAGAGCAACGAAGCTAAGAAAGCTAACAAATGAAAATGAAGAGAAAACAAAAATAATAATCGATGCATGTATTAAAAATGCCAAGTGGCGAGAATTTGTTACAAATGCTCTTATTGGATTAGTTCCCTACGGTAAAACATTCTATTATATTTTAAAACATCCATCATTTTTGAAATACTATTTGCAATTAAAGTTTACAAGTTCTTAACTTTATCAAATTTTGAACAGTTTTTTCTCTCTCACAGCTAAAACAGGACAAAGACCATATGTAATTACACCATCTGCAATGCTACCTAACAACTTTTTTGTCCCAGACCTTCCCTTTGTCCCCATCACTATTAGATCCACATTTTCCTTCTCTGCAACTTCTAGTATCTTTTCCATAACTGGGCCCTTTTCTATTATTTTCTTAACCTTTACTCCATATTTCTTAGCCTCTTCTTCGATCTTAAAGAGAGGATTTTCTATTGGTTCCTTAAACTTAAATTCCTCATTCCTCAAATCTAATTCCACTATAGACATTGGAACTTCTGTTACATGTAACGCTACAATTTCTGCCTTCTTTTGTTTGGCTATATCAATAGCAGGCTCTATTGCTAATTCAGCTAAAGGAGAACCATCAGTGGGCAAAAGAATCTTTCTTATATCCCATGCCATTCTTGCACCTCAATTTACACTAAAAAATCAGAAACTTTTTTATAACTTTAAAAAATTAAATTCGCACTGGAACTCCTTTCGTTTTTAATGTCTCTTTAATTTGTTTAACTGTATACTTCCCATAATGGACTACACTCGCTACCAATGCAGCATCTGCTTTGGTTTCAGTTAATACTTGATACACATGGTCAATTGTTCCGGCACCACCAGAAGCAATTACTGGGATATTAACGCTGTCACAAATTGTTTTTGTTAACGAAATATCATAACCCTCTTGAGTTCCATCTTTATCCATGCTCGTAAGAAGGATTTCTCCAGCCCCAAGTTTCTCCACTTTCTTTGCCCATTCAACAGCATCAATGCCAGTAGATTGGCGACCGCCATAAATATATGCCTCCCACTTCTGTGGTTTGACCATTTTAGCATCAATAGCTATAACAATACACTGGCTTCCGAATTTTTTTGCTCCTTCCTCAATAATTTTTGGATTTTGAATAGCTGCTGTATTAACTGAAACTTTATCTGCGCCTGCTCGTAAAACCTCTTGAATATCTTTAATACTTCGGAGACCCCCGCCGACTGTTAATGGAACGAAAACTTGGTCTGCTGTCCTTCTAACAACATCTAGCATAATTTTTCTGCCTTCAGGAGAGGCCCCGATATCTAAAAATACTATCTCATCTGCGCCGTCTTTATCGTAAACTTTTGCTAGAGCTGGTGGGTCTCCAGCCAACCTTAGCTGCTGAAAATGAATTCCCTTAACAACGCGCCCACTCAGTATATCCAAACACGCAATAATTCTTTTTGTTAGCATCCAGGCACCTGTGAATTAAAAGAAGCCGTTATTAGAACCCTTAGTAATCTCTTTTTTAGAAAAAATTTTTAACTAATCCAAAAATAATATTAAAATCACCTATTTCTACTTTACGAAAATGAAAATTTCTCGTAATTACTCTTTTTCATTGCCTCAACTTGCAAGTAAAGAATATTTGTCAAATTGAGCTCCACAATTTGGGCATTTATCCCACCCAAATGGTACCATTACACTACACTTGCATTTTATTATTAATTCAGCTTTTTCTTCTTTTTCTCGCTCTCCAGCTTCTGACTCCGCTAATTTAAATTTTTCCTCCTCTAAAAGTGGCCAAACGCGCTCTATAATGAAAAGCCTAACCATGTTTTCATAATCTTTTTGATTTAAAACCACAACCAACTTACCACGCAGCAATTTATTGCCCTTATCGGTCACGCTCTCATAAATTTCTGTGCGATAAAATTTCTCAAATATTGGCTCTAGAATTCTAGGTAATTCAGATGTGCTTTCCACTCTGTAATCCTTCATAGCTCCACCTATGTGCAAAGGATGGTAAAATTTATCACCTTCCTTGCATTTGCCAAAAACTATCGATTTAAGGTCTAGAAGATGAAAAGGTCTACCAGTTGGCCTAACTAATACTCTCACTGAGATTTCATCTGGACATTCTCTAACTTCAAATAGCCATTCTCCAGAGATCCTATCTATTGCTTTAAAAATGTGAGAAATACCTTCTCTTTCAATCCTCTCAAAGCGGTCAAACCAGATATCTTGCTTTGGCTCGATCGATTCAAAGACCTTTATCATTTCAGGATTGATTTGAAACACATCGAGACCTCAATTGATTAAATCTCTTTAGACTTTTTCTCTAGGAATTCCACTAAGTTAACCAATGTTTCATTCACTGGAGTAGGAATTCCATGGATTTTCCCAAGCTCAACAAATACTCCATTTAAAAAATCTATTTCTGTTTTCTTTCCTTTTTCAATATCCTGAAGCATTGAAGATCTGTGCTCGCTTGTAGGAGGCAGCTGATGACTTTTCAAGTATTCTAAATATTCATCTGTGTTTTTCCATTTTAGCTCAATTTTTTCGGCTCTAGCAACTTCAAAGGCTTCTTCAATTATTTTTTCGATTGTTTTCCAAGTCCCACCAGCTGCTAGTTCACCATACTTAACTTTTAGAATTGCTCCTAAAGGATTTAGAGCTGAGTTATACAATGCTTTGCCCCAAATTACACTTCTTATGTTTTGTGATAGCTCTGTAGGAATTCCTGCTTGATTGAACATATCTACGACTCTTTTTGCTCTCTCAGTAATTTTCCCATCTAATTCACCGATTTTCACGCTCTCTGCATGCACAGTAACTCTAACTTCTCCCGGCTTGACTATTTCAAATCCTGTTATCACCATTCCGCCTAAAACACTCTTTGGAATATATTTTTCTATAATCTCACAATTCCCAATTCCGTTTTGAAGAGAAAGAATTAAGGTGTCGCTTTTAACCAGGTGAAGAATTTGTTTCACAGCTCCCTCAGTGTCATAGGCTTTTGTTGTCATGAGAATCAAATCTTGGGGCTCGATGTCCTCTGTCGAATAAACTGCTTTAACATCTACCTTAAATTCGCCCCACAGCCCGGAGATTTTTAGCCCATTATTTTTTATAGCATCCATGTGCCATGGCCTTCCAACCAAAGTAACATCATTGCCTGATTTGGCCAGCATTCCTCCAACCACGGAACCAACTGCTCCAGCGCCCATTACCAATACTTTCATAAAACCAGCTTTTTAATTTAAAAATTGAACTATAGGAAAAACATTAATTTGCTTTCGGAAAAAATTGAAGAATTTGATAAGTAGTTGTTCGCTGAGCTGGAATTCTATCCAATTGGTAAATTAGATTCTTAATCTTGTTAGGCGGTAAATAATCGCCAAACATCGCACCTGCTGCCTTCGAAATATGCTCCTCCATTAGGGTGCCGCCAATATCGTTTGCCCCGGCATTCAAAACTACTTGAGCAAAACCAGGTCCAAGCTTAACCCATGAGACTTGGATATTGTCGATATAACCATTTAGCATCAAGCGAGCTGCAGCATAAAGCTTTAAATCTTCTGCACCAGTTGATGCTTTAGTTACAAGACCTTTATTGAAAAGCGGTGTATTTTTATGCATAAATGTAAGAGGAATGAATTCAGTAAAGCCTCTCGTTGTTTTTTGGATTTCACGCAGAATTCCAATGTGATTTACCCTATCCTCAAGAGTTTCTATGTGCCCATACAATATTGTTGCTGTTGTGGGCAATCCTAGCCGATGAGCTGTTTTAATTATTTCGATCCATGTTCGCGTGTCAATTTTTTTGGGACAAATTATTTTCCGTATTCTATCATTAAAGATTTCAGCTGCAGTCCCAGGTATAGAGCCCAAACCAGCTTCTTTTAACATTTTTAATGCTTCTTCGATTTTTAGTTCTGCTTTACTTGCCCCGTAAGCAATCTCCATTGGAGAAAAACCATGGATATGAATTCTTGGAACTGCTTTTTTTATAGCTTGAGTTATCTCAAGGTAACCAAAAATATCGAGCTCTGGATGTAATCCTCCTTGAATGCAAACTTCTGTTGCACCTAGAGCCCATGCCTCCTTTGTTTTCTCTACAATTTTGTCAATTTGGAGCAAATATGCGGTTGGATCTCCGATATTCTTTTTAAACGCACAAAATTGACAATCATTAATACAAACATTTGTAAAATTTATGTTCCTATTGATGACAAATGATACAAAATCGCCAACTGCTGAGCGCCTAACTTGATCGGCCGCAAGAATTAGAGCCAAAAATTCTTTATTTTGTACTTTAATTAGCTCAAGAGCTTCACTTTTAGATATTTCTCTGTTATTGAGTGCTTTTTCGAGTGCTGTTGATACAACCGGGTCAATTTCTTTGAGAAGTGCATCGAGCATAAAAACCATTTTAATCGTTTCATTAACTAAAAGTATTTCTATAATACTAGTTTTATTGTTTTAAAATTATTTTTGTAACTTCTCTTTTTTGCGAAAGAGTAAACTAATATGATGAAATTAGTATATATATAAAGAGTTCGCTAAGATTTTAGATGTTTTTCTTTGAGTGATTTACATGTTTGCTTTCCTTTCAAAAAACGATTTTGAAAAAATTCATTTGAATAGTCTCGATATTTTAGAAAATCTAGGCATAAAAATAAAAAGTGGAGCATGTCTTAAAACTTTAGAAAAAACAGGAGCTATAGTTGATTACGAAAAACTTCAAGCAAAATTCCCGAACCATCTTGTTGAAGAAGCTCTGAAAAAAGCACCTAAAGTAGTGAAGTTATTTGCTAGAGACTCAAAATTCGATGTAACCCTGGATAAAAAGAACACCCATTTTTCAACAGATGGAACTGGGACTGCTGTGATAGACTTTGAAACAAGAGAACTGAGAACTTCAACAGCTGAAGACGTTGCAAAAAGTGCAAAAATTGCAAATTCTTTGAATAATGTTCATGTTTATTGGGCTACTGTAGGTGCTCAA
>JACRDV010000110.1 GCA_024860865.1 Methanobacteriota archaeon
CAGCTATTTTCATTGGCGCGATAATTTATGTTTTACTTCTTTTGATCTTTTCCTTGTTCATCCGCTTTGCTAGCTAGCGCTCAAAGGATTAAAGAAAAAAATGGATAACGATGTAAGGAAATCCATGAAAAATACATTAAAGATTCAATATAGCCAGTCGGTACCTTCTGAATTAAGTTTTGGACTTTTTCTAGTCATAGTCTTTGAAAATAACTTTTTTAGCTCTTTAATTTTTTATTTTATAAGATTTTTTAACTAATTCTGACCTGATCAAATCTTAATTTTTTCTTCATAAAACATTCAAAACAAACTTGCTTTTTTTCTTCATTTACTTTTAACTTAAACATTCGACTGCGTTGTTTTGGCTTCCCGCATACAGCACAGTATTTCTCCTGCAACAATTCTTCTTGAACAAATCTTATCAAACTTCGGTCATCTGTGAAAAACGGCATACTTTTTTGCAAATAAATTCTCCAGTAATATTTAGGCAGTCATCTTTTTATTTTTGTTTTTAAAAAATGCTTTTTATTGGGATTCACACTTTTCTATTTTTTTAGTTCTAAAAGTAAATTAAAAAAAGATGAAGTTGAGATTGTTGTTAGTCTTCTCTTCCTCTATGTTTTCCTTTAGATCCCTTTTCTGCCTTCTCTGTTCTTTCAAAGTTAGGTTTGGATTTCGACTGGCCATGCACTAATATGTTCACTATCTTTGTGATTTTCTCGCGAGGCATTTCTAGCGCTGGTTTGTATGAAACTCTAACAGCTAGCGGATAAATTTTGGTTTTCTTTTGACGTTTAACCAACACATTGAATTTCATAGTTACTGTTTCACCAGGTTGGATTTCTTTAATTTCAAAGGCACGCTGGTATCTCCCATGTTGTGGAATCGCTGAGGCTGGATTCACTTCAATTAACATGAATTTCCAGCCAGCTTTAACATGTACTCTAATGTTAACATTTCTTGCTGTGACATTGCCAAGATTTTTAAGAGCAATTACTAACCCAACCGACTCGCCTGCATTGACTTCTGTTTTAGTTGTTGTAATATTCAGCTCGAGTTTAGCTTGACCTTCTATTGCCTGAACAACTTCAAATGTAGTAGAAGCTGTTCCGTTGAGGTTGCCCTTAACAGCTTTTATTAGAACGGCATAAGTTCCTAAAGTAGCGTTCTCTGCTAATCTGAACTCTGCTTCGTACTTGCCATTAGAGCCCGTTTTAAGTGAATCATTGCCTGTGGCCGAAAATATTACGGCGCCAGCGGGATTTTTAACAGTAACTTCAACACTGGCATTTGCAACCGGTGCTGTGCCGTTAGTTGCTTTGCCCTTTATTTCGACTTCGCTGCCAGGCACATAGGGGCCATTGGCATCAACTGTTACCGCGAATTGAACTGCAGGCTGTGCGCTAATAACAACTGTACCATCAACATATCTATTGTTAGCTGTATTTGTTTCGCCAGAAACAGCGCTCGCGTTGGCAGAGATAATATGTGCCCCAAGTGCAACGCCAGTAGTATTCCAAGTGAATGTTAGATTTTTGCTTGCGCCAGCAACTAGAGAAGTAACTTTTTGTTTTCCAATTAAAGTCGTGTTGTAATAGCAACTTACATTGAAAGTTTCTGTCACTGTTCCATTGTTCTTAGCTATGACTGATATTGAAATTTTATCTCCAACTGCCGCGCTAGTTTTAGATAGAGCAACACTAGTTATAGCAACGTCATGAATTAATGAACCAACCAAAATTGTTTTAGTCTTGATGTTATCTCCAGTACTAGTCTCACCAGAAACTGGTCCGGCTGTTGCTGCAAGAACATGAGTTCCAAGGCTTGCTAAAGTTGTATTCCAATTGAAAGAAACTGTGGTATTAGCATTAGCAGCAAGGGCAATTGATTGGTTGCCGATGTTCTTTCCATCAGTTGTATCAGTTAAGATTACTTTAAAGATTTCACCTATAGTACCCTTGTTTTTTATGTTAACATTGACTGAAACTAACTCACCCTGAGCGCAAGAGCTAGGTGCTGCGATAGAAGTTACTGCAACATCATGTACAATGGCAATAACGGCGACCGTTGTGGATTTAGAATTATCTGTTGGATCTGTTTCATTTGCAACTGGACCTGCTATGGCTGTTATTGTGTGGTTTCCAACACTAGTTGCCAAAGATGTGGTCCAACTAAACACTACTGTAGTATCAGCACCTGCTACTAAGGATACCGATTGGTTACCAATAGTAATATTCTGAGTGTTATCTTTTAAAACTAAATTGAAAGTTTCATTAGCTGTACCGTTATTCTTAACTTTAACAGAAATATTAACTGATTCGCTTTGAGTTATTGCAGTTTTAGAGGGTGAAATGGTCGTTACAGCGACATCATGAGCAGAAGTAGCGGTTGCTGTTGGAATTGTTACAAACACTAACAAGACTATCAATAATCCAGACAATATTCTTTTCATCGCATCAATCACCGAGTTTTAATTAATTGAAACAGACTATCTAGTTAGCTTGAAACGATTTGGAACAATTTTAGAGAAAAAAAGGTGGGAAAAGCGTATTTTTGTCCTTTAGATTGGAATTTTAACATATTTTTGATTTTATACACTGGTACCTGTACTGGTAAGAGCTTACAAGTCATTTGTGACTCAGTCCCTAAGCTGCCGCTCCTCCCGCAGTGAAAGTGCAAAGCGAGTCTGGGAGGAGTAAGGCTTTTTCCCCTGTGCTCCTGTGGAGAAAAGAGGCAGTGAATGGCCGAGTAAAGACACCAACCTCGAAAGCATCCGTAAGCACTGAAGCGGACCTGCGCCTCCGGCAACGGAGCGAGTTCTTGAAGTGGTGGATGCCCAATGCTTTATTTAGCGTTGGGAGGAAGTCCCCAAATTTCAACTCTCAAGATGATAGTTATGCTAATTAGTTTGCGAAAAGTTCTTAGAAGTTTTTACCGATATAGTTATTTTCATAGTCTTCATCAATTATCTTTCATATGATGGAAATTATTTTAAAAGCTTTTATACTAAGTTCTTTGGTGAATAGAGTAACTAGCTAAAAAAATTTAATTTAGTTCTTCTTGAACAAGTGAAAAAATACAAAGGTGAACAGATGGCCAAAATGTTATTTGATTTTGAGATAGAAGATGCAATCAAAAAAGGGCTAATAAAAATTGAGCCATTTGATGGGGAAAAACAACTGCAACCAGCCTCGATAGACCTTAAACTAGGTTATCGCATAAGATTTTATAAAACGCTATCTATCCCTTACATTGATGTGAAAAATGCGAACATGGAAGATTACACCGAAGAATTAGCAGTCCAAGATGGCTTTATCTTACATCCAAATCAAACCATTCTAGCATCTACGCTTGAATGGATCGAACTATCGCCATATATTGCTGGAAAAATTGATGGCCGAAGTTCGGTGGGCAGATTACAAGTCAGAGTTCAAAATGCTGGCTGGATTGACCCAGCTTTTCGAGGAAATATTACATTGGAACTGAAGAATGACGGATTAGTCCCAGTGAAACTTTATCCTGGCATGAGAATTTGTCAATTGAGATTATGGCAAAGCGATAAACCTTGTGAGAGACCCTACCGGGGTAAATATCAAGATTCGAAAGGAACAGTCGGTCCTAGGTTATATCTTGATTTTACTGATTCCGAGTAGGAAATCTAGTAATCCAACTTCCCTCCATCAAAAGAGCTTAAAAAAGCTATAGCGCGCTTTTTAAGGATAAAGTATATTAGAAGTTAAATCAATGCATTTAGTCCAAATCTAACCAAAGTGAAATAGTAGCAAAATACTTTAGATATTAAGATGAAAATTATACTTAAGGAGGCAGAAGAATGGGCGAAAGACCAGGACGTTGCTACAGTGAAGTGCGCGATCGGGCATACACTAGAAGGGAATTCATGCCAGGCGTTCCAGGGCTCAAGATAGCCCAGTTTGATATGGGTGACCCTTCAGGGTCATTTGATTATAAATTATCGCTAATTGCAAAAGAAAAATGCCAAATTAGGCATAATGCCATCGAGGCTGCTAGAGTTGCAGCTAATAAATACCTACTTAATAAACTTAAGACTGGATACCATTTAAAGATTAAAATTTATCCGCATCACATCCTCCGTGAGAACAAAATGGCTACTGGGGCTGGCGCTGATCGAGTTCAAGTTGGTATGAGACTGAGTTTCGGGCGCCCAATTGGAACAGCAGCTAGAGTTAAAAGTGGTGATGAGTTAATTACATTACGAGTTAGTAAAGAACATTTGATTTCTGCAAAAGAAGCTTTGCGCAGAGCAGTTGCAAAGTTTCCAACGCCATGCTCAATTATTGTTGAAGAATTAAAGCATTAGCTTGGAGCTATATGTATGGCCTTTGTGGCTTGGTTTGATGAATTGGCTAAAACGGACGTCAAAATTGCTGGTGGGAAAGGTGCAAATTTAGGTGAACTAACAAAAAGCGGATTTCCTGTTCCACCCGGTTTTGTTGTTATTGCAAGTGCCTACTCAGAATTTCTAGATAGAACCAATCTGCGAGAAAAAATTTTTAAAATTTTAAAAGAAACAAATGTTGATAATACTAAAGCTCTTTCTGATGCTTCTGATAAAATACGAAAGATAATTATTGAAGCAAAAATGCCGGATGAAATTCGCAACTCAATTATCGATTCATATAAACAACTCAGCAAAAAACTTAATAAAAACGAAGAATTTGTTGCAATAAGATCTTCTGCCACTTTCGAAGATTTACCGAGTGCTTCTTTTGCAGGGCAGCAGGAGAGTTACCTCAATATAAAAGGTCCTGATTATGTTGCCGAGAATGTGCAAAAATGTTGGGCATCACTTTTTACACCAAGAGCAATTTTCTACAGAGAAAAACACAAGTTCGATCACTCCAAGGTCAACATAGCAGTTGTAGTTCAGAAAATGGTTGAGGCTGAAAAAGCTGGAGTAATATTTACTGTTCACCCTGCAACTGGTGAGCAAGATAAAATTGTAATTGAAAGCACATGGGGGCTTGGAGAAAGCGTAGTTTCGGGATCTACTACGCCTGACCGTTTTGTCGTTTGGAAAGCTACAAAAGAAGTGGCTGAAAGGGACATTTCTAGAAAAGAGGTTATGCGAACTAAAGATCCTAAAACTGGAAAAACTGTTGAAGCAATTGTTCCAAAGGAAAAACAAAAAATTTCAACTCTTTCTGAACTTGAAATAAGCAGACTTGCTGAACTTGCTGAAAAAGTTGAGCAGCATTATTCTTTTCCTCAGGATATTGAATGGGCTGTTGAGGGCGGAGAAATTTATCTCCTTCAAAGCCGCCCTGTTACCGTGTTATACGAGAAGAAAGAAGTAAAGCCAACAGTTGAACGAAAAGCAATTTTAAGAGGACTTCCAGCAAGCCCTGGAATCGCAAGTGGACCTGCAAGATTAATTCCAAGCGTTTCTGAAATATCAAAAGTTAAAAGTGGCGATATTTTAGTTACAAAAATGACAGCGCCAGATTGGGTCAGTGCGATGAGCCGAGCATCTGCAATTGTTACAGAAGATGGAGGAATGACTTGTCATGCCGCAATAGTTGCAAGAGAACTTGGCATTCCCTGTGTGGTCGGAACAGGTAATGCGATGAGCATAATGAAGGACAGCGCTATATATAGTATTAATGCAAGTGCTGGCGTTGTATATGAAGGGGTAACCGAAGAAGCTAAACCTAAGATAGAGGTCGCTCCACCTACAGCAGTGCCTATGATTGAAGCCCCAGTAACCGGAACAAAAATTTACATGAATTTAGGTGTACCAGAAAAAATTAATGAATATGCTAACTTGCCTTTTGATGGAATTGGATTAATGAGAATTGAATTCATAATTGCTAGTTACATTTATGAACATCCAAATTTGCTCTTAGAAAAAGCTGATCACCAGAAATACATTGATAAGCTCGCCGAAGGAATTGCAACCGTAGCAAGAAAAATTCAGCCTAGGCCAGTTGTTGTTAGATTTTCAGATTTTAAGACAAATGAATATCGAGCATTAAAGGGCGGAGAAAAGTACGAGCCAGTAGAAGCCAATCCAATGATAGGTTGGAGGGGCTGTTCAAGATATGTCAGCGAGAAATTTGAAGGGGCTTTTAGGCTCGAATGCAGAGCAGTCAAAAAGTGCAGAGAGGAATTTGGTCTCACAAATGTATGGGTAATGCTTCCTTTTGTTCGGACTACTTGGGAAGTTGAGCGTTGCCTTGAAATAATGAAAAATGAAAAGTTGGTCCGAAGCCCTGATTTTAAGGTATGGCTTATGGCTGAGGTTCCTTCTATTGTATTTATGGCTGATGAATTCTCAAAATTATGTGATGGCTTTAGCATAGGCAGCAATGATTTGACTCAATTGATTTTGGGTGCTGACAGAGATTCAGAAATACTTGGGAAAATGGGATATTTTGATGAAAGAGATCCGGCAGTTAAAAGAGCGATCAAAAGTTTGATTGAAACTTCTCATAAGCATGGTGTCTCTATTTCAATTTGCGGGCAGGGTCCATCTGTGTATCCAGAGTTCACAGAATTCCTTGTCGAATGTGGAATCGATTCTATTTCGATCAACCCAGATGCGATTGTACAAACAAGAAAGTTAGTAGCTAGCATCGAGACTAAAATTATCATGAGAAGACTGGGTAAACTAAAAGAAAAACTCATTTCTCCCTAGTTTTTTCCTGCTTATGTGATTTTAATGCAAGAGAAAGGATTATCAGAGAACACCATCTTTAAACTTCTTAGAGAATTGCACAAAAAAGACTTCAAATACGACTCCGGAGGAATTCTCAGCTCAATGTGCACAAAGCCTCACCCTATCGCAAAAAAAGCATACCAAATGTTCTTAGAAACTAACCTCGGCGATGCTGGCCTTTTCCCTGGTACAAAGCAGCTTGAAATTGAAGCAGTTCAAATGCTTGGCTCTCTATTGCATAATCCCAAGGCCGCTGGGTTTATTGTTTCAGGTGGCACTGAAGCAAACTTACTAGCTCTTCGCGTGGCTAGAAATATGTATGGTGTATCAAAGCCTGAAGTTATTGTTCCAATATCAGCTCACTTCTCTTTTGATAAAGCAGCTGATACCCTTAGAATCAAACTAGTTAAAATTGAGCTGGACGAGAATTATTGCGTTAAAATTCAAAGTGTGAAGAAAGCAATAACTAAGAATACTATCGGCATTGTTGGCGTTGCTGGGACTACAGAGCACGGTGCAATTGACCCAATTTCAGAGCTCTCTGAAATAGCTGAAGCAAATAACTTATATTTCCATGTTGATGCCGCTTTCGGAGGACTAACGATTCCTTTTCTAAAGGAACTTGGATATGATATTCCAGAATTTGATTTTAAATTAAAGGGAGTTGACTCGATCACGGTTGACCCGCATAAAATGGGGATGGCCCCAATCCCTGCTGGTGGAATTTTATTTAGAGATAATTCTTATTTAAAATATCTTGAAGTCGAAACCCCCTATCTAAGTGAGCTGAAACAAGCAACAATATTAAGCACTAGAACCGGAGCTGGTGCAGCAGCTACTTGGGCAATGTTAAAGCATTTAGGAAAAGAAGGGTATAAAGAGAGTGCACAAAGGTGCATCGAATTAACCAAATATTTAGCTGAAGAAATCAAAAAATTACCTTTAGAATTAGTTATGGAGCCAGTTTTAAACATCGTTACATTCAAGGTTAAAAATGCTGAAAAAGTTGTTAGTTGCTTGAGAAAACGTGGATGGGCAGTTTCACTCCCAACATACCCAAAAAGCATTAGAATTGTAGTTATGCCACATGTTAAAAAACAACACTTAAAAAATTTCTTAAAGGATTTGAAAAAATTTATAGATAAAAGGTAAAGAAAAATGGCTGAAAAAAAATTACCTGACTCAAGTCCTTCTAAGGAAGAATCTAGGCACTATATTAAAGATGCTCTTGAAAAAGCCCCAGTTATAAAGATGAAAGATTATACTTATTTTGTCACTCCTCTTGAATTTGAACTTAAACCAGAATTAATTAAAGCTGTAGCAACTGAAATCACTAAAATTGCGAATCTCGATGTGGATAAGATTGTTACTGCTGAAGCAAAGGGGATTTGTGTATCAACTGCTGTGTCTCTAATCACGGGCCTTCCTGTCTACATCGCTAGAAAACGAAAATATGGGCTAAAGGGAGAAATAGAAGTAACTCAAAAAACTGGCTATGGTGAAAGCAAACTTTATCTAAACGGTATCAATCCCGGCGATAGGGTTCTCGTTTTAGATGATTTAATCAGCACTGGTGGCACTATGGTGGCACTTCTTGAAGCTCTTAAAAAGGCTGGAGCAGTCGTAAAGGACATAGTAGTTGTATTTGACAAAAGCAAGCTTGGCGGAAGTAAATTAGTCAAGTCAGAAACTGGATTTGATGTAAAATCGCTATTCAAAGTTGATGTGCAGGAAGGAAAAGTTATAGTTACATGAAAATTTCTTTGGCGATTTTAATGAAAATTGTTTTTTTGGGAACAGGTTCAACTAGTGGAACTCCTAAAATTGGTTGTAATTGCGAAAATTGCAGATTGGCAAGAGAATTTGGTGGCATCTACTCACGGAGTCGTTTCTCAATTTTAATAGATGATGGAAAGAAAATTCTAGTAGATACAAGCCCTGATCTTAGAGCTCAATTTCTTAAGGCAAATCTTTCAGGAGTTGACTTAGTCCTAATAACTCATACTCATTATGACCATTTCACAGGATTAGGAGAACTTCACGGTCGTTTAGTTGATTTTTGGGCTCTTCCAGATACCCTTGACTATGTTCTGAAGTGGTTTGACTATTTGAGAAAAGAAAGCCGCATTCAAGTCAAAGTAATCGAAACATATCAACAATATGAGTATGGGAAATACAAGATTCAGGCCTTCAATGTTATGCATGAAGGTGCTCCAACTACACCTGTTGGTTATATAATTCAAGATGATTCACACAAAATTGTAATAACCGGAGATACTGGATCTGAGCTCCCACAAAAAAGCCTTGAAACAATGAAAAATCCTGATTTACTTATCTCTGAAGGCACCTTTTTTAAAGAAAGTATTCCTAAAATACATTTGAATGTTGATGGCGCAATTAAACTTGGAGGTTTACTTGGGGCTAAAGAAACTATTTTAACTCACTTTAGTCATCGCAATAAACCCTATAACGAGCTCAATAAATATGTCCAACAGTTTGGTAATTTCTTGGCTTCATACGATCAAATGACTATTGAGCTATGAAATACTTGGAAAAAGAAGTTTTTAAACAACAGATTTAACCAGTTGAGATCGAAATTCTATAAGAGCAAGGATTAGAAGATTATCAATTCATATGGATAGCCAGGTCATGAGAGTAATTCCAATTAAAAAGAGACAATTGGAGATAATACTAC
>JACRDV010000113.1 GCA_024860865.1 Methanobacteriota archaeon
GACCACAAAATATTTTATTAAACGCTCTTAAATACAATTGTTGTGGTTAATTTTTCTTATGCATATTTTATTTTCAGTTAGAATTTTTGTGGTAGAATTTTTTGTCTGACTTAATTTAATTTGGACTGCATATAATTTATTTGCTCATGGAGGTGTTTCTATGCAAACCTGCATCCCCCATGAGCATTTTAGAAATTCTCTCAGACAAAAAAGCATGCGCAAACTTGCATTGGTCCTGTCCATGAAACGGTTTTCTGCCATAGTGGACATCGGAAACCATCAAAACTCGCATCGTTAACACTACAAGTTGTTGCTGGATTTATTCAACAGCGACAAAAATGTTTCTACAGGTGCGATTAAGATGTCTTTCTCCAGCCCTACATCTTCTTTACTGAGAATTATGTATCTTTTAATTTGAGGGATTTTCAGCGCATCCCTGAAACTCACATTGCTCCGGTATTTCGTCTCGACCCCCACAAATGATTTGTTTAACCTCAACACACTGTCTATTTCTCTCCCGCGAGAATCATAATAAAACCACAGGAACGTTCTTACCTCTCGCATGGTGGGTACCTCTTGATTAAGTGCTAAATGAGAGCAAACTATCCCCTCAACTATTTTGCTCAACGATTCCTCATCCTCCAGATTTTTAGTCACAACATCGTTCACGTCCCTTCCACTCAAAGAACTCTCAAGCGCACAGAATATGAAAGGGTCTTGGAAGTACACCTTCTTTTCCCCTTTGAATTTTATGTCTTTTTTATTGAAGTCGTAGGCATGAAGAACAGTCAAGATGAAAGATTCCTCCAATAAGTCCAAGTAGTCGATCGTTGTCACATGGGTTATCTCAATTTCCCTGGCAAGCTTTGAGAAACTGTACCTAGTTCCATACTTGTCTATTATCTCCTTCAATATCTGGCGTGCAAATGTTTCTTGTCTCCCCTGTTTTATCACATCGCCCAATACATTTCGAACGAGCGTTTCGGCCAGCGAGTAGTCAAGGAGTTCCCGCTTTCCAGCGAATGCTTTTTTTAAATAGGCATTGATGACTGCCGGAAAGCCTCCTGTCATCAAGTAGATCCTGAAAAGGTATTCCAATTCCTTCTTGAAAGGAATGATTGTATTCACCACACCGTACATTTCATTGACATCTGACTTCATGTCTATGCTGACCTTTTCCAATGCAGCTTTCAAACGTCTTAAGCCTTTTTGAAATTCTCGTGTTTTAGCGTGGCTTTGTATATAATTTACAGTTTGAAGGACAAATTCTCTAAAGCTCAAAGGTTTCAGGTAATACTCGTTTCTTTCTAACCCTCTCCCAGGGAGAAGCTCCCCTTTTTTACGCAAAGCCATTCCACTAGAACCCGTTGTTATAATCTTCGCTCTTCTTGTGATTCCTGAATCCCAGAGGTACTTCAGTTCGAGATTCCAGTCTTTTATAGTTGTTATTTCGTCTAGGAACATGTGAAGTTCTTCGGCCTCTCGATTAGTGTCCAAAAAATAATTAATAGCATTCCTCATCTCCCTCCTAGAAGTGAAAAAATCTAGTGAAAGATAGAGGATACGTTTCGGGTTAAAACCTTTGCTGATTAGCTTGTTTATCCACTCTTTCAGATACGTCGTCTTGCCAATCTGCCTACATCCTCTCATAACGTAGATGTTCTCCTTGCTTGTCCTGAATTCCCTTCTATCAAAGAAGATCAAGCTTTCTTTTGCCTTTGGAAGATGTCTATCGTAAGGCGTGAATTCCTTGCCGTACTTCCACCAAGGATTTTGGTTGATTATTTCGCTAATTTTTACCATATTTAGTTAATTCACTATCCAAATTTTTAAATTTTTCGATAATCTACTATCTAAAATCTCCAACAACAAACTTGTACCTAACGAAAAATATACGAAGAAGCTGAAGCCAAAATTCCTGTAGCCGTTGAAAGACGATTTGAACAGAGGAGATACGGGAGTTTCTGCCTCTTTCTATAGCACCTTTTTATCCACAATTTTTTCATAAATAATTTTTTCCAGTTTTTACTTTTTATATTTTTGCAGTATAAAATTCTATTTTGGAAGTTTAAATCAAGAGTTTATTCATACTTCCGCTCACATAACCCTCAAGGTCTAAAGTAACAAAAAGAAAACCAATTTTCCTGAAGTGTTCTATTATTTGCAGTGTAAAGCTAAGAAGTATTGGAAAATCATCCTTTGGCACTTCAATTCGAGCTATTTTATCACTATGATATCTCACTCTGACCTGTTTAATTCCCAAATTCCGGATGAAGTTCTCTGCTGAATTTATCATATCAAGTTTTTCTTGCGTTATCTTTTCATAATAGGGTACTCTAGAAGCAAGACATGCCATCGATGGTTTGTTCCAATTGCTTAAACCAAAAAACCTTGCTAATTCTCGAGCTTCTTCTTTATTTATCTCAGCTAACGCCAATGGACTTACAACCCCATTTTTTCTTGCAGCAATTATTCCTGGCCTATGGTCAGAAAGATCAGAAGCATTAGTTCCATCCAAAATAGCGTGAGCGCCTTCTTTAGCAGCGATTTCTTTTAGTTTAGCAAATAATTCTGTCTTGCAATAGTAGCACCTGTCAGCTGGATTAGAGCTGAAATTTTCATTTTCTAATTCCGAAGTATGTATTAACATATGATTTATGCCAATTTCTTTCGCCATTTGCTCAGCAATTTTCACTTCAATATCCGGATAAGTGGGAGAAACAGCAGTAACAGCTATAGCATCGCCTTCTAAAGCCTCATGTGCAAGTTTCGCAACCAAACTGCTATCAACACCACCTGAAAAAGCTATTATTACTTTTTTTGCGTTTCTTATGATTTTTTTAGCTTCTTCAGCTTTTGATAATATATTATTGCTCATAACATTCAACCTAGGCTGGCAATGGTTTGGTGAGTAACCTGGCAATGTAAAACCCATTTGTAGCAATTTTTTTAACTTCCAATATTATTTCTGGACATTCTTTCTCAAATTTTTTGAATTCGTTAATTAGTTCTTGGTATTTATTAATTGCAATTTTAGCTAATTCTTTATCAGCGTTCTTAAAAGCATCGAAAGCATCCGAGATAATTTCTAAAGAAAGTTTATGGACTCTAGATAGTTGCTCTGGCATTTTTTTATCTTTAACCAGAACAATAAGCGAGTTGAATCCATCTAGCATCCTTGAAATATCTAAGGATAAACCGAGGAGAATTAAACCAAAAGTTGCATCTTCTTTTCTTTCAGTATTTATAATAAAATTTATAGCGTTTTTATTTGCTTCTTTAAGTTCAACCTGCAGATCTTGTGCAATTTTCCCATCAAACATATTTTTGTACGTCTCAATAAATTTTGAGAAAATTCCATTTAATTTATTAAATCCCTCCTCAAATATTGGTCTTGTTGGGAGATTTCTTATTTTTTGAAAAATCATATAACCGGTTATTTGTTCAGCAGACTTTGTTGGAGCTGATAAAGGATCTGGCGGCCCCTCAAGTAAAATAGGGCAAACTTTAGTCATACAATCTTCGCAGCTTCCGGATGCGCAATCCGCGCCAGAATTCCTGCAATATGTGCAAATGGTAGCAGGCCATATCACTTTTGAAACTAATCTTATAGTTTCTTGAGCATCTTCTTTGTCCCTAGCTCTCCTCACATTTATTTTTCCATTCTGGAATAGTATTATAGTTTTTTCATCGTAATCGATTTTTGCCATTCCTAATCGCTGAGAACAACGAACCGAATCAAAAAGCGGGTTATCCTCCAAGAAGGTGCAAAGCACAGAAGGATCAAAAAATCTATACTTATATCTAGTATCAAATTTATATTCAGGCAATCGAACTATTGCTTCGGCCATTATTTTTCCACCTTCAGAAATACAAGGATAAAAATAAGCAATTCCTTTTTCAGTAACAACTTTAGTTTTGGCTTCCAATCCAATACCACTTAATAATTTTTAATTTGTTAATTGCAAAATTATTATCAATCAAATTTTAGATATTTCTTTAATTGCGTCAATAAATTTTTTAACCTCTTCTATTGTGTTATAAATATATAACGAGGCTCTAGCAGTTCCATTAGGTCTTTTTAAAATTTCTTTCATCAAGGGTAAGGCACAATGATGCCCCGAACGAATCATTATATTAGCTATATTGTCCAAAACTAAAGCCACATCGTGGGGATTAAGATTAGGAATATTAAATGAAATTATTCCAACTTTATTTTCTGCTGGCCCATAAACTTCTACATTATCTATCTCGCTTAATCCCTTGAAAGCCAAGTTTGAAAGCTTGTTTTCATGCTCCAGCACATTTTCCATACCAATTTTTGTCAAATAATCTACTGCAGCACCTAATCCGATTGCAGGCGCTATAGGAGGCGTACCCGCTTCAAATCGCTCTGGAGAGCGAGTTAATTTATAACTATCAATAGAAACATCCTCTATCGTACCGCCTCCGAAAGTGAAAGGTTCAACATCGTTTAGGTGTTCTTCTTTAATATAAAGAACTCCAACTCCAGTTGGACCAAGCATTTTATGTCCTGACAAAGCCATGAAATCGCAATCCATTTTTTTAACATTTATTGGGATATGTGGAACTGACTGTGCCCCATCGATTAAACATAGCGCTCCAAAATTGTGGGAAATTTTTATCATTTCCTCCACTGGAACAACATTTCCCAAGACATTAGATACATGTGTTACAGCAACTAACTTCGTTTTATTTGAGATTAATTTTTCAAAATCAGCTATTTCTATTGTTCCATCTGGTTTAGGTTTCAATAACTTTATAATAAAACCTTTTTTTCTTAACCTTAACCAAGGAATAAAATTTGAATGATGCTCTAAATAAGTAGTTATAATTTCATTGCGATTGCGATTATCTAGTTCAATAGAATTTGCGATAAAGTTAATTGATTCAGTAGTATTTTTTGTAAATATTATTTCTCTCTCAGAATTCGCGCCGATAAAATCAGCTACTTTAAAATGGGCCAATTCATATTTTTCGCTCGCTTCCTGAGAAAGACGATGCACGCCTCTATGAACATTTGCTCGGTACTCTAGATAATACCTGCTTATTTCCTCTATAACTTGCCTCGGAGTTAAACTAGAGGCAGCGCTGTCCATGTAAATAACTTTTGAAACTATTGGAAAATCTTCTCGCAGTTTTTCAAAGTCTAATTTTATCACCAAAACTTTTAATTCGTAATTTCTACATTTGAGATATATCTATGTTTATGGGTAAACAAATCTTCCATCGGTAAATTTAAATTTGCTCTCATTTAAATCAAAAAATAGATTTCGAGGTGAAACTATGGAAAAAAAAGGGATTGCTGAAAAATTACCCTCCATTGACTCTATTTTTGCTGATATTATCTCGAAGCCAAAAAGCAAAGAAGCTGGCTGTGCAGCAATTTTTATTGGATTTGTCAGAGGAAAAACAGAGAAGGGAAGTTCTGTAGAACGTCTTTATTTTGAGTCCTATGAGAAAAAGGCCTTAGAAGCTTTTGACTCAATAATACAGTCTCTTGAAAATAAAGAGGGAATTGTTGATGTAAGAATTTACCATAGAATTGGTGACTTAAAGGTTGGAGACCCGATTGTAATCATAAGCGTTGCTGGTGGACACAGAGAACAAGTTTTTCCGGTGTTAGCTGAAGCAGTTGAACGAATGAAAAGCGAGGCTACTATTTGGAAGAAAGAATTTACAGCTGGCGAGAGTTATTGGGTTAAGCACTAGCTTTTGTAATTTTATAAAACAATTTTTAAAAACAACTTTTTTCTAATTTTTAAGAAAAAGTCTTGAAGAAGGTTAAATATGAGAAATAGCATTTTTTTGCATCAATCGCGCAACTTTAACAACAGTATCATCCGGGCCAACATAGATAACTGGGCTGCTCATTAGTTCCTCGACTTTGCGTTTTTTCTCAACTTGAACTTGCTTGAGCGCATCCAATATTTTTTTAAATGTAGAAAGTCTTGGATCAAGCGTGCCTGTTTCTATCCGCGCAATTAAGACTGACTTACACCTGCTCGTCTTGCTAATTCAGTTTGAGTTATATTTGCTTGTCTTCTTAATCGTTTAATTTCTTCTTGGTCAAATTCTTCGGCCAATTTCTCATCTCATTAATTTTTATTACTCCTAGTCATATTTTATGAGAAAAAGGATATATAATAGTAATTTCTTCTAAAATTACTCTCACGTATAATTTAATGTTTTATTTATTAAAACTTTATTGGTTCAGAAAGCCATGGAGGGTTAAAATGGATTTACCATTTGGAAAGTTAAAAACGACCGCGATTGGAAGTTTTCCGCTTCAACACTCTATTGAGAAAATGCAAAGGGCACTTTTAGACCAAATTGAAGCAGGGATAAATTTCCCTTCTGTTCCGCAACTTTTAGACATGAATTTAATGTTTTTAGAACCTCTAGCAAAAGAAGGATGTGGAATAGAAATAAGAAATGGAAATGCCTGGATTACTAGCGATTTAAAAAAACCTAAAAAACCAATTGCTGTTGAATTTTTGGAATTTACACAAGAATTTCTCAAGAAAAGTGATCTATTAGAAAAAATAGATGGCGTCAAAATACCTGTAACTGGCCCTATTACGTTGTCGTCAGTCACTAAGATTACTGAAAAAAATTATGCAATAGAATTCTCAGATTTTATTTTAAAATTTTCTGAAATAGTAGCTGAAATCGTTAGATATTATGACGAATTCGGAGTGGGATTAATTACAATAGATGAACCTGCTCTAGGATATGCTATATGGCTTGGAACAGAAGAAGATGTAATAATCAAAGCAATCGACAAGCCAATAGAAGCGATAAAAAGAGCTTTACCTTCAGTTCATGTTTGTGGCGATATCAGAACAGTTGCAAATCTACTTATTAAATCAAAAGCTTCAATACTTACTCATGAATTCAAAGCTTTACCAAAAAATTTGGAAGTTTATTCCAAAGAGATGTTAGATGGGGTTGACAAAATGATTGGTTTAGGTTGCGTTAACTCAAGGCCAGATCCTCAGCTACTTTTAGACATCAGAGACAAGAAAAAGAATTGGATAGAAGCAGTAGAACCAGTAGATGAGGTAGAGAAGTTTATCTTAGAAGGCGCAAAAAGATTCGGACTAGAAAGATTGGTAATTGTCCCAGATTGTGGATTTGGGGGTATGAAGGAATACTTTAAAGATGATACGGGACAAAAAATAGCAAGTCAAAAACTAAAAAACATGGTAGAAGCAGTCAAAAAAATTGAAGGAAAAATTAACATTTCCAATGTGGAAAGAACCTAATGTCTTCCGAATTTTTAGAATTACAATTGTATACGCTATTTTGATAATACTCTTTAATAGTTACAATAATTAGAACCCTTATATGCGCCTCTAAACAGCAATGGGGAAGGATTTATGGAAGATATTTACTACGATGAAAAAACTAAGAAATACAGAAATGTTAAAACTGGCAAATTCATTAGGAAGGAGATATTCCTAAATAAAGTGCGCAAAGAAGCAATTGCTGGACTGTTTATTTTTAATGCACTTGTTCTAGTAATTATATATGGCTGTTATTCAGGCGCATGCTTAGCTAGCGAATATAAGGGACTTTTCGTTGAAAGTGCGATACAGACAACACCGGGGCTTTTTTCAGAGGAATTTGTATCATATTTACAAGAGGGAAGCTATGGATGGAAAGTAAGGATACTTGAAATGTCCGCAAATTTGTACCGGGGATTTGCCAATTTTCCGCTCATAAGGAACACGATAATTGGAAAGAAATTTTTATCAGATGCTAATGAGTTGGATGAACAAGCTCAGAGCCTCAGACTACAAGCTGGCAATGTAGAAGGATTAGTTACACGAGTTCCAGTTATTTAAGGCAGAAAAATGAGAATACGCCTTCTTGTAACTATAATCCCTATATTATTCTTGATACCCTGGTTTTTTTACTGGCCCCCTTCTTTAACTCAGAATGTACAAGTTATTGTAGTTTTTAAAGAAAAAGCGCTTCCAGAAGTTGTTGAGCAACATGGTGGCGAAGTAATTGCAGCATATCAAATAATTCCAGGAGTTGCTGCAAGAATACCATCTCAGGCGCTTGAAAAATTAAAACAAAATCCTGCGGTGTCTTATGTTGAGCTGGACCGGGAAGTTCGAGCACTTGCACAAGAAACTCCTTGGGGCGTTCGCAGAATTGGAGCCGACGTGGCTTGGAGCATAACTAAAGGCACTGGGGTTAAGGTTGCAATTCTTGATACTGGGATAGACTACAACCATCCTGACCTAGATGCAAATATAAAAGGTGGAATTGATTTAGTCGGTAAAGGATATAGCACCAATCCCAGGGACTGGAATGATAAAAATGGCCATGGTACTCACTGTGCAGGTATTGTAGCAGCTGAAGACAATAGTATCGGAGTAGTCGGCGTTGCACCTGAGGCATCATTGTATGCTGTCAAAGTATTAAATGATGGCGGGTTAGGATTTACTAGCGATATTATTGAGGGGATCGACTGGTGTGCTAGCAATGGTATCCAAGTCATTTCAATGAGTTTTGGCAGCAGCGCTCCTTCAGATGCAGAAAGACAAGCCTGCAATAATGCTTCTAATTTAGGTCTTCTTCTAGTAGCAGCAGCTGGTAACGACGGACCAAGCAACAATACTATCAATTACCCAGCTGGGTATGACTCAGTTATTGCTGTTGGTGCTACAGACTCAAGCGATCAAATTGCATATTTTAGTAGCCGAGGGACACAAATAGAATTAGTAGCTCCAGGCGTTAGCATTTATTCCACATACAAAGGTGATGATTATGCTACCCTATCAGGAACCTCTATGTCCTGCCCACATGTAAGCGGAACAGCTGCGCTCATTTGGGCTGCTTTTCCATCATGGACAAATACTCAAGTAAGAGCTCAATTACAAGAAACGGCTGGGGATTTTGGACCTGCGGGTAGAGACTCAATTTATGGATATGGAATTGTAAATGCAAGCAAAGCTGTTTTATATCCAACTCCTATCCCCGAATTCCCGGGACTCATGTGGTTAGCGATAATGGCTGCATGTATTCTTTATCTAGGATTTTGCTATATTCGGGCTCTAGGCCCATTCATCTAAGAAAGGAAAAGGCAATGTTCTTTGTGGGGATCAAAGTCCCAACTTAGGATCGATCTTTCTCTGCACACTTCCTCTACTTGCTCTTAAGTTGTTCAATAAATTTTCCTATAGAAAAGATAAACCTTTCAAAATCGCGCACTCTTAAGTGGTATTGGTAAATTTCCTCAGGAGTGACTCCTCGATAAACGTGAGCTAAACTTCGTCGAAATTCGATCATCCATTTACTTTCTTTAAAGAGTTCTGTTGAAATAACTCCCGCTCCTTTAAGTCTTTCTAAAACTTGTGTATAGGTTTCTGCTTTTTCTAATTGCAAAGAAGCAATTAAATGTTTTCCAATATCAATTACATCCTCGACCGCCTCGTAAAGAAAATTCTTAATTGCTGCAAACCTTTCAGGATTTTTTCTTAAGGTTTCAGGCGAATCTACTTTATATTCCTTTAAATAGTCAGTGGACTTCTTTAAATGCTCTAATATGCGAGCAACTTTTTCTCTATCAACCAAGCTCTTTCACCTTTTTGAAAAAATATTTATCATACTCCTCAATGATGGGCTTAGAAATCCAATAATCTGCCATAACTTCTTCTTCGAACTTTATCCTATGCTTTTCATTTTTTATGAAAATAGGAATCCCTTCTTTAATCACTCGAAATTTTAAAGAATCGGATGTTACTTCGTTCAGGAAAACTATGTCAATTTTATCCGTACGAAATGCAGTAGCGATTTCCCAATATATTTCGGCTTTTTCATCAAGTTAAAGTTTTCTTTCAGTTAAAAGAGCTATGTCTATATCGCTTAAAGGGGTTATTCTTCCTTTTACTTGAGAGCCAAAAAGATAAGTAACTTGTATAAATGAAAACTTTTTTGAAGCGTTCTTAAGCTTGATTATATCTTCTTCAGACATTTTATTGTTATCCTTTAACATTTTATATCTCTAGTTTAATTTTTTAATTGTTGGTATGAAAAAGTATTTGTGGAACCTTTTTATTATGCATTGCGGTGTGCGATTAAATCGCAAATAGTTTGGGCGTTAGAGCCCTTAAAGCAACCTGATTGCCCCAATTCTCGCTTAAATACTTAAATAAATGGGCTTCGAGCTCGCATAGAAACTTGTGCAAAATAGAACTGGGTTCGCACACCATGTTCCTGTGTAGGGATCAAGTCCCAAACCGTGCATCGGCCTTTCTCTGCACACTAAAAAAGCTGAAAAACAGCGGCAAAATCTTTTTCATTTGTTCTAATGGCGCAGCCAATGTATTGTTTGATGAGGGATTTGATGAGGGAACAGAGAACCAAACTCCTCTTCCACTTTACAAAATATACTAAGTTTCTATAATTATCGGCTCAATTTTTTCTTTTGTTATTTTTAATAAGCCAACAGATGGTTTTATTATAAAAGGTGGCAGCGGATTTGTTGGGCTGCCAGGGTTAAAGAAAAGAATGCCTTCATCTTCCTTTACAAAGGGCCTATGCGTGTGTCCAAAGATCAAAACATCAAAATCATTTTCTTTTGCAATTTTTTTCATTTCTTTTATTCCCCAAAGAGCGCCAACATCGTGGACAACTCCAATTTTCCAATCAAAGATTTTGACAGACTCCATCCCTGGCAATTTTTCCCTAACATCATAGGGATCCATATTTCCGTAAACTGCAACAACTGGAGCATGTTTTTTTAGGTCTCTAACCACTTCAATTTCAACTAAATCTCCAGCATGGATAATTAAATCTACATCTTTAAAAATTTCAAAAACCTTCACAGGAATTTCCATTGAGCGCTTTGGAATATGTGTATCGGATATTACTCCAATTACTTTCAAGTATGCACTTTTATTAAATTTAGGAGGCTCTTTGAGAGTTTTGATGTTCGGGGATACATAAATCATGCTAGCCATAATTATTAATATCGAGATCAAAATAAATATTAACATAACAAGCGGCGCTTTCAAAGCTACCCCCTGGCTAGCAAATGCTATTGATTTTTTTAAAACATTCAAGTGAGTAAGATGGATATAAAGCCAACTAACGAAATAATGAGAGAATTACTAAGACTTTATAGAAAAAGCAAGAGCAAAGAGAGTTGGCAAGTTATTACTGGAAGAAACCCTAAAGGCAGGTATGATACATTTATTTCAGCTGATGATAAGTTGTGGCAGTTAGAAACAGAGCCCATCGGGTCAATGGAATTTATAGGCGTTGGTTCAGAGATAACAAACGTCGATGAGGACATAAGAAAAATAATGAGAACTGGATCGCCAGTTCCGTTTGGAATAATCTCTCCTCAAAGAGGGAAATTTTCTATAATTATGGCTGGAATCGAGCAATATTCCTCTGATTCAGTTCATCTATTGCGAAAGGAGTATTTTTCAGAAGAACAAATAAAATTAGAAGAAAAATTAAACCAAGAACTTAAGAGACTAGTTAATAGAAATCCATCATTTGCTAGAAAATATAAAGAACAAAAGGAACATGAAAGTAAGTCTTACATGTAAATACTTTACTTAGTTATTTTTTCTGGTTCTTTAAAAGGACCTTAAAACTTAGTTATGGTGCGGCTCTAGGCTATAGGTTTACAATTGAACTATGGTCAATATTAAAATTGCTGGAGAGCTACCAAATCCGCCACCTTGCATTAGCCACCAAAAACCAATCGGCGATTTTTCTTTCAATCCTCATTTTACGAGTCTACTTTTTGAAACTTATTCATAGAAAAACCCATCGAAAAATTTTTGGAGCTTTCAATTCTCACTTTACGAATAGTTTGTAAGGATACTATCAGTGCCTTCTCTGGCGTCAAAACAAAATGAGCACGTCTGTGCAGATGGGTACTATACCCAAAAGCCGTAAGTTTATCGCTAGCATGAAAATAAAAAAAGAGTTGACTCTAGCTTAAATCTCCGAACAGCTCATCAAGCGCTAGATCTAGTGCACATTTTTGTCCTGCCCAATCTTTTACTCTCATCATTTTCTGTTCTACGATGAAGAAGGCCGTTGCTGGAGTAATCGATTCAGAACTGATGGCCTGAAGAAAAGGAATGGATTGATTACAAAAGGAGAAAACAAAAATGAAATGTGCAATCTGTAGGCGGAAATTAGTAGTTATTGAAGATGTTCCAGCCAATGTATGTGAAAACTGCGGTGAGAAATATTTTTCTGCAAAAGTTTCAAAAGAGATCGATAAATTACTAGAATCTGATGTAAAAGTGAAAGAAAATTAGAAGTTCCTGTTTTTTCGCTAAAAAGCTTAACAACAGCTTAGCTACTTCTAAATTGATAAGTTTCCTTGTAGTGGGAAATTACTGCAAACTGAGTCATTTATTTCTTCCAAGTTTCATGATTTTTCACAAAGTTGTAATGAAACTGGAGAAACACTTAAGTATTACCAACGGGTAAGACTAATTATGGAATGCAGCAAAATTACTAAGAAAGGGCAAGTGACCATTCCCCTGCGGTTCAGGCAGCTCCTCCAAATCAAGGCAGGCGAGAAAGTGCTTTTCGATGTAGAGGGGGAAAAAGTGGTACTTAAAAAAGCTCCTAAGAATCCCGTCACAGACCTCGTCGGGCTCGGAAAGGGTATTTTTGGCACAAGTCTGGAGTATCAGCGCAAGATGAGAAGCGAATGGGAAGGACAATGAGAGTCTTCATAGATACCAATGTCTTTCTTGCTATTTTGAACGAGGAA
>JACRDV010000112.1 GCA_024860865.1 Methanobacteriota archaeon
ATATCGTTGCGGGGGTGTTCCGAGCGGTCAAAGGAGCTGGAGGTTTGCACTCAGGTGTAGATCGGCGAAGCTTAGGACCCAGTGGGCGTAGGCCCTTCCAGGGTTCAAATCCCTGCCCCCGCACCACCTAAAATTGCCTGTTTGTTCCCATTTTTTTAGCGGTTTTTCCTAAATAATCCCAAATTATTCCCTTTCAGTTTTTAGTTGGCTTTTCATTTCGGATCTCGGAAGAGGGTTTAAATTCTCGGTTTTTCCATGGATGGTGTCTTAGGAGTGCCCGTATCGACTGGAGAGGAACTGCTAACGATGCAAGGCAAAAATCCCATTAAAGGGAATTGAAAGTCTATAGACTCGCCCGGAACGCACCACGCCTACGAAATCTACTTCACTGTTGAGAAGCTACAGGCCCATTTAAATATTCAGCCAGTGGTGTTCTTGAAGGCGGCAATATCCAAGTGCATAAGTTGCCTTGAAGAATCTAAAAGACTTATTATTCATCGATTTTGCATACCTTTTTCAACTAAGGAACCCCGTCGTATCTATTTAGTATTTGAATCTAGGTATAAGCACTATCTTGGCAGGCAAGAATGGATGAATTTGCAAAAAATTGGTGACACTATTGAATTTGGTACTAAGATGATGCTTACAGCAGTTCAAGGGTGCCAGTTCAAGTATATGCACCTAAAGCCAACATAGTGCCTGTAATTATAGTATCACATAAAGGAGACTAAAGATGGACAGAATTTTGCCAAATATATTATTTCTCAGGGTGGATCCAAGAGGTCGTACTCGCCGATTGGGCACTGTTACTCAGTTAATTTTTAATATTTGCTTTCGAATGGCTTATCCTGAGAGTTTTAATGAAATGTTTTGGAGGCGCTCCCAGATATTATGGTGAGGAAATTGGTTGGAACAGTTTCAATTTTAGATGATTTTGATCAAATTAAACACATAGATAAAAGCAATATGCGCGAGGCCATGAATCGATTGCCAGAGAATTGCGAAGATGCATTAAAATTGGCTGAGAAACTGAATATTCCAAAGAAATTGAGAATAACTGAAAAAATTTCAATCAAATATAAAAATCCTGAGAAAATTTTGGTTGTAGGGATGGGCGGCTCTGCAATCAGCGGGGATATACTTCGAACTTGGCTCAGGGGTTCTTTACCAATTCCTATTGAAGTTTGCCGTGAATATTATTTGCCCGCTTATGCTGATAACAGCACATTAGTTTTAGCAATTAGTTATTCAGGCAACACAGAAGAAACACTGAGCGGATTTATTGAAGCAATTCAACGAAAGTGCATGGTTATCGCAATTACTTCAGGTGGGTTACTTTTAGATTTTTGTCAAAAGCTTAGAATTCCTTTTATAAAAGTTCCAAGCGAGTTGCCACCAAGAGCAGCTATTCCATATTTATTTTTCCCATTGGTAACTATTCTTAAAAAGTTAGATATTTTAAAATTGAAACAAAGAGAGATAAGAGAAACTATCGATTTACTTGGAGAAATTCGCGAACTAATTCGAGCAGAAACCCCTACAAAAAATAATCCGGCGAAAAAGTTAGCCATCGCATTAATGGGAACTATCCCGGCAATTTACGGATTTAGAGAATATGAAAGCATTGCATTAAGAATCAAGACTCAACTAAATGAGAATAGCAAAATTCCAGCAAAAAATGAAGTATTTCCAGAGTTGAGCCACAATGAGATAGTTGGTTGGGATGGCCCAAGAAAGCTAACGAAAATGTTTTCAGCTGTCCTGATTAGAGATCCGGATGAAACGCCTGAAATAAGATCAAGGATCGAAACAATGCGGGCGCTTAATCTAAATAAAAAAGCCAGTAAAGTTCTTGAAATTAAAGCCATAGGAAAGTCTAAGTTAGCTAGAATGTTTTCTGTAATGTATATCGGAGATTATGCCAGCCTATATCTTGCTATTTTATGTGGAGTAGATCCAACACCAATTGAAGTTATTACAAAATTGAAGCACGAGCTAGCAAAGAGAGTAAACATAATTGAGAAACTTAATTATCAAGTGGAGAAATGGGCTACCAAATAACTTCTCAAGCAAAGATTATAGAAGTTTGAACATCTCTGTAGCCATTGAGAACTTGTTGTCAGATAAAAACCTAGAATTAGTTGATTTCAATGAAATTTTTTAAAGAAGTTTATTGGGAAAAATCATGCCTGAGTATGCCATCCAGACTTTTAATTTAAGTAAGAAATACTTTCTAAAAAAAGAAATTGTTGCATTGGACAATGTTAGTTTAGAAATTAGTAAAGGAGAATTATTTGGATTACTTGGCCCAAATGGTTCTGGAAAAACTACCTTAATCAAAATTTTATGCACCCTTATAGAGCCTACAGAAGGAAAGGCCTTTGTAAACGGCTATGATGTAATGAACGAATCCCTGCGGGTTCGAAAATCAGTTGGTTTCGTTAGCACCGAAAACACCCTTTATTATAAACTTACTGCCTTTGAAAATCTAGAATATTATGCAAGTCTGTACAAAGTCCCAAAAAATGAGACCAAAAAGCGAATAGAAGAACTCCTCGAGCTTGTTGGTTTAACCAGTCGAGCAGACGATTTAGTCGAGAGGTATTCAAGTGGAATGAGACAACGCCTTAGCATTATTCGGAGCTTAATCCATAGCCCGGATATTCTTTTTCTCGATGAGCCCACGCTTGGTTTGGATATAGTCTCTGCAAAACAAATTCGAACCTCTGTAAAAAATTTTAGTAAAGAAAGAGAATGTAGTATTATTTTGTCAACCCATGATTTTAGGGAGGCAGGAGAGCTCTCAGATCGAATTGGAATATTAAGCAATGGAAAAATTGTTGCTGCTGACAAAATTGAAAATTTAAAAAAACAATTTGAAACAACTTCTTTGGAAGCTATTTTTGAAAAATTAACGAGCGAGGCTTAGCTTTTGTTTTCAGAGTTAGAGCCAATTTTAGCGATTGTTAAAAAAGAAACTAGAATTCATTGGCGATATCGAATTTGGTTACTTGTAGATATCTTAACTCCATTAATTTGGGTTTTAATGTTAATATTTTTTGGAAGAGCATTTGGTAGAGGACTTTTGGCTGGAATAGATTATATTTCATTCCTTTTGATTGGAATGATTATGTTTAACTTCGTGAGCTTTGCGATGTGGGGAGTAGGTTTTACATTAAGGATGGAGCAATGGCAAGGAACACTAGAAGCTAATTTTCTAGCGCCAATACACAGAACATCTCTTTTAATTGGAAAATTTATTGCAAGTTCACTAACTGCCACATTTAGCATTTTAGTAATACTTTTATTTGTAAAATTTACTTTTGGATTAAAATTAAATGTTGGAAGTTGGTCTTTAATAGCTTTAACAGTTATCTTGACTGTATTTTGTGCATATGGATTTAGCGTTTTAATTGCAAGTTTAGTATTAATTTTTAAAGAACCAGGTGCATTAATGAGTCTATTTGAAGCAATTTTCCTATTTCTTTGTGGAGTATTCTATCCAATAACAGTGATGCCAAGTTTCCTACAAGCAATCTCAAAGTTTATTCCATTTACCCATTCTTTGATTATTTTAAGAGCAGCACTGTTTGAAAAAGCAAGTTTTATATTGGTCTATAACTCGCTCCTTATACTGATAGTTTTTAGCATAGCTCTTCCAATCGTTGGCCATGCTCTATTTTCTTATGTTGAACGACAAGTCAAAATTAGAGGTACTTTAGCCCATTACTAATTGAAATGGGATTAAAAATCAAATTTAATTAAGAAAATTAAATAATGAGTACAAAAAATATAATTATTTAGGTTTTTTATGGCAAAAGTTGAAGTAACATGTGGCTTATGCCCGAAGTTCAAAGATGGATTCTGTTCTTATAAAAATGCGAAAGTCAATCCAGAACAAGCAGTTTGCCCAGATTATAATAGAGTGATTGACCTTTGGCTTTACTAAATCTATTATAAGCTTCTTAACAAGATTAAAAAGAGATAGCCTTTAAAAAGAAAAAAAGGAAAAGATTGCGTTAGTCTCTTCCCATTCGCTTAGGCATTTCTTTGAATATTTTTTCTGCAAATTCTTTCCATTCTTCCCTTTCAAACTCTATTTTTGACAAACCAAGTTTTATCATTAAACTCTGTTTAGCCTGTATCGCCAGCTTCATTGCTTCCTTTGCTAAGGTTTTTGCTTGCTCTAAGTTGCCAGCTGCCAAGGCATTTTCCGCATCTGCAAGTTTTGCTGAAGCATTTGCGAGAATTTGGAGCTCAACTGAAACATTGATACTTTTGTTTTTAGCCTCTTGGATTTTCTCTGCAACTTTGCTAATTATTTTCGCTGCAATTAGGATGTGTTTAGTAGCTGATACATTCTTTCCAACTTCAACTTCTTCTTTCTCTTCAGCTTCTAAACTGTTTTCTAAAATTCTCTCCGCATTCTCTGCATTGTGGCGAGCTGCAACAGCCAGTCCAAAGGCACTTCCGTATTTAGTTTCGTTAAAAGCTTTTTTAGCGTCAGTTAGATGCTTATCAGCCGTATCAATTAAAGTTTCTGCAGCGGTAGCAGTTAAGTTAATATTTTGCGCTTTCGCCTCTGCTAATTTAGCTTTTGCTTCAGAAATTGCTTCTTCTGCTTCAGTTATTGCCTTCTCAGCACGTCCCTCAAGCTTGGTTTCAATTTCATTTAGTTTGGCTTTAATTTTAACTTTGACTTTTTCCTTGTCGAGTCCTGGCGGGACAATTAATGTTACATTTGTTGTTCCAAGTTTTTCAATAACAATTTTAACTTTATCTGGCACATCATTGACTTTAATGTATAATACTGGTATTCTTGCTATTTTAGCATGAACTTTTATTTCATCCATTCCAAACTCGTCATCGCCATTAACAAGTATAACTCTATTTGCCGAACGCCATCCATTTTCAGCGATTGCAGCAGCTGTTTCGTATCTAGTTGGTCCCCATAGCCGTATAACTACAACGTTCGCTAAAATAGTTTCTGTAACATTAGGAATAGCAACTGGTCCGCCAATTATGTAAACTGTTTTTGGTTTTGAAATAATTATCTCTTTTACTGCACTTTCATTTAATGTGCCCCAATTAGTTACTACTAATTTTGCTCCTTTTATCTCTGCAAAAACTTCGGCAGCTGTTTTATCGGCTATATTGTTGCTTACTAGAACAACTATGTCAGTTTTTATTGTGCCTGCTGGTTGTCCAGAAGTTACTGCTGTAGATAGAAGTATTGACATCGCGACGAACCAACTCAAGGCTATTTTTATTTTCATTTTAATCACCAATTGTAAAAGCTATTTTTTACGATTAAATAGGTTGTTACGAGAGAGTTACAAAATTGAGAGGCGATGCACCATCAGCCGAAAATGAACCTAGGAAATTGTTCCTAACTGTTCCTTATCGTTTCTTCAAGTAAAAATACTACCAGTAAGGATCAGAATCTACCTTGCACTTCAAAACAACTTTTTAACAATTCAAATGCAAAATTGAGCTTAAAAGCCTAAGAATTTAACAATTTACTTCTTTTTTTCGCGTAACCTCTTGGCCGCTTCACCTGTTGTTTTTGAGATTTTTTCGAGAATATCGCCGGTTGTAGTCCTAAGTTTTTCAGGTGTAATTTTAACCGTCAATTTTGCGACCTCTTTTGTTAATTTGGCTAATTCTCTTAACTTTTGCTTTAATTCTTCCTCTTTCTTTGCTAACTCTTCCTCTGGCATTTGATCCCTCCTCATAATATATTTGGAAATATAATCTCTTATTGCCTTGTCGGTTTCTCCATTTCAGAATTTTTAGTGAGAAAAAAGGCTTAAAAACCGAAAACTCTATTTCTAATGCCTTACAGAAAAAAATATGGGCCGAGGACGATTGATGGGCGATCTGAATAGGTGATGATCTCATGACGGTCAGAGGCCCAAAAAGCTCAGATACATATAGTTTAACCAAATTAAAAATTAGCTGCCAAGATTTGCATTAATTGAATCAACCAATTGTGAAAACTCTGTGTCTTTAGTATCTGAGTGCGCCACTAGTTTAATGTCTCTAGCAGACGTTGCCCCTAATTTCAGCTCAACAGCCCTTTTGATCTGCCTTTGCTCCCATACACTTTTGTTAACCACTCTGTCCCAAAGACCAAAGCTTTTAACAATGCTTAAACCAACAGCATCTATTGCTACTCTGTCACCGCTTGCTAAAACGATGTTTGTATCTCTCGTAGTGCCTCTGAACGGGCCACCAGCGACCATGCTTTTTGTTCCATCCATTATTATTAGATCTGGGCGGATAGCTAAACCAATTTCAGCTATCATTTCTTCAATGTTTCTTGAAGTGTGCAAAACTGATCTATTTCGCGGATGTATTATCCCAACCCAATTTTTTAAGCTCATACTGTAAGTAGCAATGCTGTGGGTCTTTATTACTGGCACACTGACTATTTTTTCCGCCTCATAGACAGTTTTTGGGATCAAAAAACTTTTAAAATATTCAGCTTGTTCAGGTTTTACAGTGATCCATTCATCATCATCAAAATAGACTACTTGAGCACCTGCATCTTCTGCAGCCTTTTGAATTCCAGTCTTTCTCATGCTATCCTTTGTAGGATAATGTGGATTTGACATATCTCCAACGATTACTTTTGATGCCTTTGCCTCGTAAAGCAATTCAACTACACCCTTTACTACTGAAGGGTTAGTAGTTCCAGGATATGGATCGTCGCTATTTACGTTTGGTTTAACTAGGACCTCTTTTTCTCTTACATTAAGCCTCTCTATGCCTCCAATCAATTCCACGCTTTTCTTAACAATCTCGCCAATGTTTTTTCCTTTTACTATACCAACTAGACTTTTTCTACCCCATATAAATGGATTCAGTTTTCGTTCTTTAATTGGAAAAGTACCAGAAGATTTAACAAAAAAATACTGCAATGGTAACATCCACCTATTAATTGTGTATAGAATCGATATGCTCCCAGCTAGGCCAAGAAGATAGATTAATTTTCTCCTTGTGATTTTCACCCTATCGCCTAAAAGATTTTTGTAATAATATAATAATATATATAATTTATAACAATACTTAAAAATTGAAAAATGCCAATATAATTTATAACAATACTTAAATTAGAATTCTTGAACAATATGTCCAGTTTCCTGAACGATTGTATAATATAGAAAGATACTAAGATTTAGTTTGGTTAAAATTGATGAAAAAAATATTTTACATCACTTTTATGTCAAGCTTTTTCTTATCAATAGCATTAGTTTTTGCAGTTGCTCACATTTCACTTAGCCCTGACCTAGTTTATGTTCTTCCTGGAGGAACTGGGACTGTCACTGTTATAGTAACTAGCGATCCAGGTACTCCTGCAGATACAATTTGGCTGTCTCTAGTGGAACCAGTTCCAGGCATGTATTTCTACGGTAAGCATGGTTACAATTTTAATGGTAACCCAACCTTCGATCCAAACCCGGTTTACGTACCTAGTGGAGGATCTAACACTTCCACATTAACATTCACAGTACCTCCTGGTGCTCCGCCAGATGTTTACCGCTATAACGTCAGGGGAGAAAACTCGATATTGGTTACTAGTGATTTAGGCAAAGTAATAGTTCTTGAAGTAACAACTACTACGACCACTACAACGACAACTACTACGACCACTACAACGACAACTACTACGACCACTACAACGACAACTACTACGA
>JACRDV010000018.1 GCA_024860865.1 Methanobacteriota archaeon
CCTTGATTAATACTGTCAATGATCTCTTTTGCAAAATTTTTCATTGCTTGCTCTTAAATAAGTGGGAATTTTGTTGAAGAGCTAAAAATGCTTAGCCTAAAAAACGCAAAACTTTAGTCAAATGATTTTCTTTATATACTAAAAATATACTATAATAGTATACAAACTTAGTGTTTCTATGAAGTATGACATCCATAAGATGCCGGTGAAGATAAAGATGCATGCCTCGCAGAGGATTGCAGAGCGAATCAATGGTACGATGGACATAGAAGAGAAGGTATACTTTGTTCGGCGTTTAATAAAAGAGGGCAAGGTTATCAAAGACATCCGCAAGGATGGCGAGGTAGGCATAATTAAGAAAGGCAAATATCGAGCAAAGTTCACAGTTCGAGAAGGCATTTTGTGGGTTCTAACGATCGAGGAGGGATGAATATGAAGTGCCCGACTTGTAATGCTGATATGGTAAAAAGACAGATTGAGTGGAAGAAAGGTATCTATGTTCGAGCAGATGTCTGCCCCAAATGTAAGGAGGAGTTCATCGATTTGGAAGAGCACGAGAGAGCTATGCGAGAGTACACGACGCAGAATATTACAAAACTAAAGAGAAATGTCATAAAACTCGGCTCCTCGCTTGCGATAAGGATACCGAAGGATATTGAAACTTCGTTGGGCTTGAAAGAGAAGGATTCTGTCGAAATATTCAGCACGCGAGAGGGTATCGTTATTAAGCCGAAAAAAGTTAGAGTTTAGAGGGGCAGGGCTTCTTGAATATCATGGATTGCGTTCATATCCCACGGATTTATTAATAAAAGATTAAAAACCTCTGGGCTATGTGGAGTCTTCTTCTCCAAGGCTTTGTACCATCTTGCTCAAAGCCTATTCATTGGGTTCAATCAAGCACTCGCTCAGAATGAGAATAGATATTCATTCTATTGCCACGAGCAAATCCGATTAAAGTTAAACCAGTTTTTTGAGCTACTTCAATCCCTGAATCTAAAGGAGCCGTTCTAGATATCACTAAAGAAATTCCAACTCTAGCCGCTTTTAAGACCATATCAGCAGGTAATCTGCCACTAGATACCAACATGCACTTTTCGAAATCAACTTTATTTAAAGCTGCTATGCCAATAACTTTATCAATCGCAACATATCTGCTCACATCTTCAGTAAAAGCAACTACTTTACCTTTTGCAGTTACAAGCATAGCTGAGTGAACCCCACCAGTTATTTTCCAACCTTTCGATCTCTCTTGAAATTCTTTCAACATTTTAAAAACAATCTCAGGTGAAAATTTATAATTGCTCATTATGTTTGGCGCTTGGGATGATAATTTTGCTCGCCAACCTCCAGTGCAATCAGTAGTCAAAATAAATTCCTTTTGAATTTCAAAGTCGCTAGTTTTTGTTGTTGTGATTCTAATATAGTCTCCATTCAATTCCATTTTTTCAATTTCTTCTAGTGTTTTAACGTAACCCTCGCCCAATAGATAACCAATTGCCGCTTCTTTTTCTAGTGATGGACTCATTGCTAGGTTAGCTATCAACTCTCCATTAACTAATATGCGCAATCGCCTTTCTATAGGTACAAACTCTTCTCTTTTTTCGATTTTTTTCTCGGCAGTAAGTCGTAATGCAGAAATTTTAATTGTATTTGACATGCTCTCTTATATGTTGTATACCTTTATTAAAATATAATTGGCACCTAAAATAACGAATGCTCATAAAAATACTTTTTTGAAAGCGATTTTAAAATTCTTATAGAAAAGAAAAAGAAAGAAAAAAATTTATTTGAGCTTTCTTCGGAGAATTGCATATATTATTACTGGTATGATTGCAATCAACGGCATCGCTGTTGGCCCACAAATCCCTTTCTTAGGTGCAGGTGGTGGCGTAGGAGCTACTTTCACAAAGCTATGGACTCCCTTTGCGTATTTTGATGCCCATTCTTTATTCTTTTCTGGATGACACGTAAGACATGCAAAGTCTACAGTGATATATCCAGTTGCATACTCCTTGCCATCTGCAGTTTTGTAGGTAAGGTTAACATTTACGTCTGTGTTTATCCTGAAGATATGAGTTTTTACATCCCCATCAAATTTCTTTAAATCTCCAACTGCTGATTTAGTAGCTTCCGGCATGTGACAATCTGTGCATTTTACTCCTGCCTTTTGCATAGTGCTGCCATTAAATTTTGCTTTTTGAGCGCTATGGCAAGTTTCGCATTCTTGTTTAATCCCATTAGCTGCTCCAGTTGGATTAGTTGCCCCTTTGTGAGTGCCCTTGTGGGGATTGTGGCAAGAAATGCACTGTAGAACTTTATGTGGACCTGCAAGCAACTCTGGATACTGCTCATGATGATCAATAAATCCATCCTTTGCAGGTATTTTAGATGGATCTCCCCTAACATGACACAATCCACAGAAGGCTGAGGACTTGTTAATAACAATAGCAACTCCTTTACCTCCGCCTTTAGCGATGTGTTCGCTTCCCGGCCCATGACATGCCTCACATTGCACGCCTCGAAACTCCCAATCTCCAACTATTCCGAGCAGGCCCATGTGATTTGAGTCATAGCTTGAACCAGTGTTGTGACACTTAGTGCAGTCGTATTTCTTCACTGCACCCGGCTCATAGTTGCTCCATTTTTTAGTCTCTAAGTTGTACTGGTTTGACCCATTTTTATCTCGATTTGGACCAGTCTTTGTAATTATGAAACCGTTTTTATCTATGAACCTTGCTTTCCATCCCCATCCACCTAGCACATAGAGGATATCATTCCAAGTGTAGCCCTCGGGTAATGGAAGATCTGACCTTATAGTCTTTGCTTCATCAGGAGTCATTAACTTATAGGGATGTCCCGATGTCTTCCAGTCATCGTACTTTTCTTTATGGCAGGTCTTACATTTCTCTGCACCCATGTAGACAGCAGTTGGATCGGGCATGACTACCGGTGTTTTTTGGTCCCCTATCACATATTCCTTCGCAGAAACTGTACCAATCGTTGCGATTACTAAAATTGATGCGAACAAAATTATAATTCTTATATTGTTCACATACTCACCTTTTTAACCCGTTAACAAAGTTACTTATAAATATGACGAATTTAAAGTCGATTTTGGTCGGAGACAAACAGCATCTGATTGAAAAATTCATTTAAGATTTTTATTTTTTTATTTTTATTTTATTACTTAGTTCTTGGTTCCAACATGCTTTGAAAAAATAGAAACAAGTTGTAGCTTGGCTTGTAGAATGAATCCTTAATTCACATTTTTGATATAGTTTTGAAAATTGTTATTCTTAAAAAGGAATAATATTATTTTCTAAAAAGTTACACAAGAAAATTGTTTAGCACTAAAGAAAAAACTAATTTTGTGGCAATATATTTAGGTTATTAAATCACCAAAAAAACGGCTATTTCCGTGAATACGCTCGTAAGCAAAAATAATATTTGCCACTAATATCACAATTAAAAAGTGATAAATTGTAAATTTTGTCACTATATTAATTTAAAAAAGGATAAAAGTGTTTAATTCAGAAGCTGTGAAGGCACTAAAAGAATTCGGACTTACTGAATATGAAGCAAAAGCTCTGATTGGTTTAGCAAGGGGTAACTCTCACTCAGCTAGCGATCTAAGCGAATTCTCAGCAGTTCCCCGCTCTAAAATTTATGAAGCTTTAAGCAAGCTTGAAGCAAGAGGTTTGTTGGAAACCCAAAATGGCAGACCTAAAAAATTTAGAATTGTTTCTTTCGACATGGTTATTCAGAAATTAAAAGAAGAAAGAATTAAACAACTTAAAGAGAAATACTCTCGAGAAAAAATTGAACTCGAAGAAAATTATAATAAAAAAATGCATTCGCTATCTAATTCAGAAACAATAATTTCTCAAGAATTAAAAACACAACCAACAGAAGATAATAAAGTAAAGCTGTCGGATGAAGAAGCAATTTGGACATTAAAAGGCAGAGAAAATATACTGGAGCAAATCAAAAAATTGATTGGACAAACAAGTCGCGAAATCCGAATTATGCTTCCTATTAAAGAAATTTTTGAACTTAAAGATTCTTTAAAATCGATTTCAACTGATGGGATTAGACCGAAAATAATAGTTCATGAAATTTCAGATAATATAAAAGAACTTCTAAAATTTTGTGATGTTTGGCATGAAAAAAAGGCTCCTTTGAGCTGTGGCTTAATTATCATAGATAACGAAGAATTGATTTTTGTAAGCGAATTATTTGAAACGGGCTTTAGAACTAAAAGCAAGAGTACCCTTTCTATGCTCTCGCACTTTTTTGATCATGAATGGAAGGAAGCTAATCAATTAGTATATTATTTTTAACCATTTATTAGAATTTCTTGTGATTATAAAAAAATTATTAAAAAACTTTCCAGCTGCTTATTAGGTCGCATTCCTCACGGGTGCCTCTTCTTCCTGTGGTAGGCTGTAGGATTTTTGCTCGCTTACCCTGCCGACCTGCGCGGGTTTTGTTAACCCCCAGAGTGGCTTTTTGCGGAACACCTCTAGCCTCTTGGGGTCAAAAAAAGGAAAAAGAGGGGAGATTTTCTTTCAATCCTC
Source organism: Methanobacteriota archaeon (assembly GCA_024860865.1). GTDB lineage: Archaea > JACRDV01 > JACRDV01 > JACRDV01 > JACRDV01 > JACRDV01. The sequence continues at coordinate 4,578 of JACRDV010000018.1, forward strand.
ACTTTTCGAGGCACGATTCTTTCGGAGGGCTTATTATCAGCCGATCCGAGGTCTAATTGCTTTGGTTTGTACACAAAAGTTAGGGCCACTTATGTCGTTTTAACGGTGTGGGTGACCCACCGAAGCGTACATTTTATGTTACAGGAGTACACAAAAATTAGTCGCTTACAGTTTAACGATGTAGGCGACCTATCCCGAGGCTGTACTTTATGTTACAGCAAGAAATTTTTGATTGCAGGCCAAATTCAATAATTTTTACCCAAAAACCCTTGTTAAATCAAATTTGTTTTTAAATGTTAAGGCTTTGGTTGGACATAGACCCACACATTTGGCACAAGAAATGCATTTTTTTCTGTCAAATTCCACGCTACCAAATCCGAGCAATCCATTCGGGACTTCTACAATTCCTTCTAATTTACTTATAGCAAGCTCTTGGATAAATTTGTATATCAACGCAATTTTTTCTGGAGTTTCTTCGTTTATGTTCAAGATGCTGGATAAATCAAACTCTCTTTTATGTAAATAAGCTTCTGATGGACAAGCCTCAACGCATTGCAGACAGACCGTACACTTCCTTTTCTCATATTCGATTTCCCCAAATCCATAAATGTTGGCAGGAACCGAAATAAGCTCCTTAGACTCTTTTACTGCCACTTTTTTTATTAAGTCGAACAATATTTCTCTGTTCCATTTTTTTTCCATTTTATCACTTAACTGCTTTAGGTGGAAGAGGAAGCTTTTCATTTTTTCTTCGTTTTATTTCATCAGTTGCTCTATCTCTCTTGTTAATAACAAGCTTTTTAACAGGACCGAAACTAACAGCTTCTTCTATTTGTACGTAACCTTTCTCTATTGCATTTTTTAGCAATTCTTCTCCAACTTGAGATCTTACTATTGCTGTTGACCAACCAGCAGGAGTACCCACTGAACCGACTGATATGTCTGCCAACTCCGCAGAAAAATCAGTACAAACAAGGCAGTGCTCGGGAACGAATCTTTTTACTTCACTCAATGGTATTTCGATTTTCTCAGTAGATTCAATTAGAAATTTTCCTTTCTTTATATCCATTTTTTTAACTTTTTTTAGATCCAACCTGGATCCAAAATATTCCACTAATTTCTCATATGAAAATGCTTCCATGCAAAATAATCCAACTGTGATTATCTCAAGTTGCTTAACATTCAACAGGCCTTTTTGAAGCTTTCGAACTCCATTTATTTGGCATGGTGTACCCACAATAGCGATTTTTCTTAATTTTAGTTCTCTAATTGTTTTTCCAAGATTTTGCACAGTGTGGCTTGCCCAATATTTTGTTCCTGCTGCATTTATTAGGTCCTCAATCGAAGTTACAACCTTTGGTATCGACCTCCATCTTTCATCTTTATCTACGGCCAAAACGCCTTCTATTCTGCCGCTTTCAAGAGCAGCGCATAGAATAGAAGTTACAGCACCACCATCCTGTGCTTTTTGTAATATCGCTTCCTTTGTTGCTCTTAGCGGGACCACTTTTCTATAGAAGCCTAAGCTCTCATCGCCGCGTTCTCCAAACACATCCTCAGAGCTAAGAGCTGTTGTCACTGGACAATGATCATAACAAGTTCCATTTTTACTACATTCTAGTGCTCCTTCATCCAAAACACATTCACTGATCTTCTTGGGTTGTCCGTTAAATCCTAAATTCTTACAAAAAGCAACACATGCTCCACAACGAGTGCAAAAACCGGGGTCTATAACCTCTGCTTTTAATTCGTCAAAACCTAAGCTCTTCCTTTTTAAGCTGATGTGCCTAATGAGCTGTTGCACCTTGCTGTCTCCTCAATTTTATCGGATTAGGACCGAGTTTCTTAGCCCTTTCATACATTTCCTTCGCGCGCTCTGCAAAAAGTTTAGATTCAGATGCTGGAATCCAAAAAATTTCCAACCTTTCTCCTCCAAATCCAATTTTGTCTAAAATTTCTTTTGCAAATTTTATCCGCTTTTCAGCTTTCAAATTGCCATCGATGTATCCGCACTGACCTGGCGCACATCCGCCAACGAAAACTGCATCAGCGCCTTCTTTAAAAGCCTTCAGCACAAACAGGATATCCATTAAGCCACTGCACGGAATTCGTATTATTCTTACATTGGTTGGATACTCCAATCTTTTGGACCCAGCTGCATCTGAAGCAGCATATGCACATTGCTCACATGCAAATCCAATAACTACTGGTTCGTACTCTCTGTCGATACTTTTTCCCCCTTTTCATAATCAGCCATTATACCTTCAATTTGTGCAAAAATTTGATCAACTGTAAAATTGCTCCTTTGAAGAGCTCCAGTTGGACAAGAACCGCAACATGTCCCACAGCCTCTGCATTCTGCCTCAAAGACTCGAGCTTTTTTCCCCTTGAAAGTTTCTATTAATTTTATAGCACTGTATGGGCACATCTGCTCACAGATGCCGCATCCTATACAAATGTCTTCACCGATTTTTGCAATTGTTAGCGTTACTTCAATCTCCCCTTTTCCCATTAAGGACATTGCGCGAGCAGCAGCAGCACTTCCTTGCTCAACAGCCTCAGGTATATCCTTTGGACCGGCACAAGCTCCAGCTATGTAGATCCCCGTTAGAGAACTGTCTACAGGAGAGACTTTCGGATGAAGTTCCTTGAGAAATCCATCTTCTCCGAGAGCTATGCGAAGTTTTTCTGCAAGTTTTTGCGTGCCATTAATGGGAACTAGCGCAGAAGCTAAAACTACTAAATCTGCTTCGACCTTAATCGTCTTTCCTAAAAATGTATCTTCAACTTTCACTATCAAGTTTCTATTCTTTGGATTTTCTAAAACTTGTGCAACTCTCCCTCGAACTAACTTTAATCCTCTCTCTTGTACATCCTTGTAATACTCCTCATATCCCTTAGAAAAAGCCCTAATGTCCATATAACACATGTAAATTTCTATTTTTGGATCTATATCTACAAAAATCATCTTTGCATGTTTCAGTGAAAACATGCAACAAATCTTAGAACAATATTGGAAATGATTTATGTCCCTTGAACCTACACACTGAATAAAAACTATTCTCCTAGGAAGTGAACCTTCTGGTCCATCCGATGGCCTAAAAGGTCTGCCATGACTCGGGCCCTCTGGATCCAACATCCTTGCAAGTTGCAGTTGCGTTATAACATTTTCATATCTTCCATAGCCAAATTCTTCCTTAGCTTTTGGATCCCACTCTTCATAACCAATTGCAACAATTATCGTCCCGACTGTTATTTCAATTTCTTCTGGCTTTTGGTTGAAATCAATAGCTTTAGGATCACATACAACCTCGCACATCCCGCAATTAATGCAGTGATCTTTATCAATTGTATAAACTTGAGGAATAGCTTGAGGATATGCTAAATAAACAGTTTTTCTTACTCCTATTCCTTGCTCAAACTCATCTGGCAATGTTACAGGGCAAACCTTAACACAATCTCCACAACTCGTGCACTTTTTCTCATCTATGTACCTAGGCTTTCTCACAAGTTTTACTTTGTATTCTCCTGCACGCCCAGTTACTTCTTGAACCTCAGTATACGCTAAAATTTGTAGGTTAGGTGCCTTTCGCAGCTCGTTAAATTTCTTGCCCAAAATACAAAGTGGACAGTCATCAGTTGGAAAAACTTTTCCTAACCGTGCCATATTGCCTCCAAGGTGGGGGAGCTTATCAATTAGATAAACTTTGTAACCAGCATTAGCGAGGTCTAAAGAGGCTTGAATTCCGGCTGGCCCACCTCCAATAACTAAAGTAGAGGGGACCACTTTAACCTTCATTTTTTCAATTGGCTCGCTCTTCTTCACTTTCTCTACTGCAGCTGCCACTAAATGCTTGGCTTTCTCTGTAGCTTTTTCTGGATCTTTATAGTGGGGCCATGAGCAATGCTCTCTAACATTTGCAACCTCATGAAAGAAAGGATTTAAACCTGCCTCGGCTGTAATTCCATGAAAAGTTTCTTCATGAAGTGTTGGAGTGCAGTGAGAAGTAACTACTCTATCTAATTTATATTTCTTTATTGCTTCTCTGACCATATCTCTACCCGGATCAGAGCACAAAAATATATGATGATCTGCGTGAACTACCCCTGGTATCTTCTTAGCA
>JACRDV010000114.1 GCA_024860865.1 Methanobacteriota archaeon
CTTTTTTCTAACTTGAAAGCACTTATGGGTAGAATATCTAATTATCCAATGAGAAAATAACTTTAAACAAAAGTAGGTCGCACTCGTGGAATACCAAATGTTAGGATTTTTCTTAGGTGGATGAAGGAGCTAAATACATACGTTTAATAAATATTGCTGAATTCGGCGTTAATTATCATGTCATAGTTATTGCATGCCCAACCCTCGCATTTAGGGCAGTTGGCTCACAGGTCCTATTGGTTCCCTATGAGCATCATCCTTTTAATGGATTTAAGCCCAATTTTTGGACCATTTCGGTCATTTCTTTTACCGCTTCAACGAATTTATCTGCTTCAGCTGAAGTTATGAAATATATGTTGACTCTATCGCTTCCAAGTCCAAGATCTGCGAGCAAGCGTTTAGTTAAAAGCACTCGCCTTTCAGCTGCGATATTTCCGCTGGTATATCCACACTCGCCTTTCTTTCATCCCACAACCATAACTCCATCAGCGCCTTTTTCAATAGCCCTCAGCAACAATGGAACATCGATGATCCCTGTGCATGGAACTCTGATTATTCGAACAGCAGATGCATATTGAGCTCTTGAAACTCCTGCTAAATCAGCGGCAGCATAACCTCACTTATAACATGCAAAACAAATTATCTTTATCCCAAGTCTACACCTCGCTCTTTAGCAATGCTTCTAATTGAGCAATTAATTGTTTATCTCTGTAATATCTTAATATCGCTGCTCCAGTTGGACAAGCGCCAGCACAGATTCCACAACCTTGGCAGAGAACTTCATTTACTTTTGCAAATCTCTTTTTGTCAACTAATACCATTTCAATCGCACCATATGGGCAAACTCGTTTGCAGATCGCACATGATATGCAAGCATCTTTATCAATTATTGCTTTTATGAGTTCGAGTTCAATTTGTCCCATTTTAAGAGGAATTAAAGCCGCAGATGCTGCTCCTTTAGCTTGTGCAACTGTATCGCTGATGTCCTTAGGAAATTGAGCACAACCGCATATGTAAATTCCTGATTTTCTAGTATCTAATGGGCCAAGTTTTGGATGGGACTCCTCGAAGAAGCCATCCGGTGAAAGAGTTAGCCCTAGTTTGTCAGCAAGCTCCTTTGTTCCAGGCGATGGTACAAGTGGGCAAGATAATACAACATAATCAGATTCAAGATCCAGCTCACTGCTGAGGAATTGGTCGAAAATTTTTAAAGATATTTTTTGCCCGTTAGGTTCAATACGAGGTGGATTATTAGAATGAAAATTTAAAAATGCAACTCCCATTTCTTGGGCTTTCAGGTAATACTCTTCCATCCCTCGGCCATTAGCAATAATGTCTTGATAACATACATAAACATCAGCGTGTGGATATTTCTCTTTAATAAGTTGTGCATTCTTCAAAGCAGTGTTGCAACATATTCTTGAGCAATATTTTCTCCCTTTAGTTTCACGGGCTCCAACGCATTGAATCATTGCGATAATTTTAGGATTTCCCAGTTTATTTTGTTTTAATAACTGTTCTAATTGCAATTGCGTTATGATGTTTGGATGTGTTCCGAATCCATATTTTCCAATTGGAGTAAACTCTTGCGCTCCAGTAGCTACTATAATTACACCCGCTTTCAATTTGGTCCCATTTGGGCCTAATTTAACTTCAAAATCTCCAATATTACCTTTTACTTCATCTAAAGTGGTTGAGGTATGCAGTATAATATTTGGGTCACTCTTTACCTGCTTAATTAGGGATTCAATTATTACAGCAGCATTTTCATTAGTTGGGGAGACTTTGTTCAATTTGGTTACAATTCCTCCTACATCTTTTTGCATTTCTACAACATTCACTTTAAATCCTTGATTTGCAATTTCAAGTGCTGCTGTTAGTCCAGCTACTCCTCCTCCGATAACTAATGCACTAGGTTCAACTGATACGATTTTTGACGGCACTATTTCTAAGAATTTAGCTCGAGCAACTGCAGCTCGCACAAGTTCTTTTGCCTTATCAGTTGCAGCTTTTCGGTCATACATATGAGTCCAAGAATCATGTTCCCGAATATTTGCCATTTCGAAGTAATATGGACTCAAGCCAGCTTGACGAAGAGCATTTCTAAAAGTTTGCTCGTGCATTTTAGGTGAGCAGGCAGCAACAACTATGCGATTAAGATCTAGTTCCTTCACTTTTTCTCTAATTTTAGCCTGTGCAGGTTCAGAACACATAAAGAGGTCATCAGTAGAAAAAACGACATCTGGCAAAGACTTAGCATATTCAACGACTTTTGAGATGTCAACTGTTCCTGCTATATTTATGCCACAATGACAAACAAAAACTCCAATTCGTGCTTTATCAGGTGGTATTTCTTCGTACTCAACTTTCTTAACTTCCATAACTTTGGTAGGCTTTCCTAAGGAATTAGCAGCTGCACAGGCGGCAGCGCGTCCTTGAGCAACTGAATCTGGAATATCCTTTGGACCTTGGGCCAAACCAGCCAAAAATATGCCTTCCTTTGGTGTGGCAACTGGATTACTCTTTAAATTAAATTCTCTGAAGAAACCATCTTGAGCAAGCTCTATTCCAAGTTTTTTTGCCATTTCTGATTGATTTTTAGTTTTAATTAAGCCAGCTGATAACACAACTAGGTCGGCTTGTAATTCAATTACTTCATTGGTTATAGTGTTTATAGCTTTTACAAAGAGATTTTTTGTTAAAGAGTCTTCTATTATTTGCGCTACTCGTCCGCGAATATATTTTACCCCAAATTGTTGCTCTGCGCGCTTGCGATATTCTTCATAACCTTTACCATATGCTCTAAGATCCAAATAACATACGTAAACTTCGGCAGATGGATCATGTTGTTTAATTAGCTGAGCATTTTTAGTCGCAAACATACAACAAACGCGAGAACAGTATTGATTCGTTTTTTGATCGCGAGAACCGACACATTGAATAAAAATAACTCTTTTAGGCTCTTTTCCATCTGACAAGCGCTTTAGATTACCTTGTGTCGGCCCGGTAGGAGAGAGCATTCTTTCAAGTTGGAGAGTTGTAATTACATTTTCATAAACACCATAGCCATATTCTTTCTTAATGTGCGGATCGAACTCATCAAATCCAGTTGCAACAATAATCGCATTTACATTTAAAGTAATTTCTTGTGATCGTTGGTCAAGATTTATTGCATCAGGGTCACAAACATCAATACACAGACCGCAACCAATACAAAAATCCTGGTCAATTGTATATATTAGTGGAACTGCTTGCGGAAATGGAACATAAATTGCTTTTCGTACACCCAAACCTACTTCAAATTCATTTGGTATTTCTATTGGGCAAACTTCGGGGCACAAACCACAACCAGTGCACTTTTTTTCGTCAACATATCTGGACTTCTTAAGTATTTTAATAGCAAAATTACCTGCACTACTGGTTACTTCCTGCACTTCAGAGTAGGTGAGGAGATTGAGATTCGGATGGCGGGCTGCTTCAACTAATTTTGCGGCTAAAATTCACATAGCACAGTCATCGGTAGGGAAAGTCTTATTTAGCTGAGCCATTCGGCCGCCTAAGCTTGGGCTTCTTTCAACTAGATGCACCTGATAGCCTTGGTTTGCTAAATCAAGCGCAGCCGTTATGCCTGCTATTCCTCCACCGATAACTAAAACCGATTTTTCCATCTAATACCTCCAGCTTAAGCTCAATTTCTCCTTTGCTCATTTTCAGCAGCTGAAATCGAGTCGGGCTTGACCAACTCTCCTGTGCGATCCATATAGGTTCTCGCGCTTTCATAGCGATTTCAGACAGCTTTCTCCCTAGGATTGTTTGAGCTTTGCTGCCGATATTTTTATTAATGAACCCAATTCATCTGCGAGAGCTTGCATTTCATCCTTTAAGAATTCTTCTATGGTTTTTTCTGAGCTAAGTATTTTAGCCAGTTCCTTTAGAACTTTACATTTCCCTCTCACACTATGTAACTTCTGCTGAACAAATATCGGAGGCCCTTTAGCAAGCTCATCTTCAGCCACTTTTTCAAGGGTTTCTATGTCTTCTAACAACTCTTTTGCTTTCAATTCTACCACACATAATGAAAAAATATTTATTCACAGTCAAAGTCTTTTTGGTAGATAATATGCGTATTCTAGTTATATCTGATATTCATGGGGCCAGGTTTGTCCCTTCTTTGGTAAGGAATTACTTAAAAAAAGAAACTATTGATTGCATAGCAATTAACGGTGATATTACTAATTTTGGGCCTTTATCTGTAGCTGAAGAAATTCTTAGTGAAATTACAGACAGCGGTATCCTAACTTTGGTTGTTCCAGGAAATTGCGATCCAAAAGATATCCTAAATATCATTGATGATTCACCAGCATCAAATCTTCACGGCAAAAGTGAAATTATTAAAAATATAGCTTTTGCTGGACTTGGCGGCTCTAACATAACTCCATTTAACACACCTTTTGAGCTAACTGAAGAAGAAATTGAAACGACCTTGAGTAAGGCTTTGGCTGGTATAGAGGAAATTCCTACAAAAATTTTAATTACACATGCTCCACCGAAAAATACTCGTGCAGATGTTACCGGTTCGGGAATGCATGTGGGCAGCAATAGTATTAGAAAAATTGTAGAAGATTTTCAACCATCAGTTTTGATCTGTGCGCACATTCATGAGGCAAGAGTAATTGATAAACTTAATAATACAATTATTGTGAATCCAGGTGAAGCCTCCAAAAGAAGAGCAGCTTTAATTCAGGTAGAGAAAGAGACTAGTGCGAAATTAATTGAGCTTTAATTCAGTCATAATGCTTGCTTCTAAGAAAATTTACTTTCGATGACCTCTCTCTTACAAAGGAATTTCAAAAGCAATCGAGAGGCGCCAGAATTTTTCGATTATGCGGTCTTATGCTTGCCTTCTTTCCCGAAAATCGAGAAGTTTGGCAAAATTTGAAATATACGAAACAATCGCTACCCATTATAAAAAGGATTTGATGGACCAAATCCTATTAGTAATTCAAGAAAATTAGAGAAATTGAGGTGAATAGATGAAAAAGGTATCAGTGATGTGTTTTCATGATGAGCTTTGCCAAGTTTTTAATGCGTTAATGACTGCTCTAAGCCTGCTTCGCTCTGGTTCAGATGTTACAGTATTCTTCGGGTCTCGCGGTATAAATGCTGTACACAAGCAAAAAATAAAAGAGTTAAAGTGTATGCCGGATGCACCAAAAGAAATAAGTGACGCTGTCATGAAAAAAATGGAGGAGATGGCGCTACCAACCGCAGAAGATTTGTTGACTATGCTTTTAGCAGAGGGCGCACTAGTTCTAGCATGCCCCTTAAATAGAGACGTATTCGGTTTCAAAGACTGGGATTTCGTAGAGGGCGTAAAAATAGCTGATCCATCAACATATTACACAGAAATAGTCATGAAGGCAGACATGAACCTGACATTTTGATAATCGAACTAAGAAAATGAGTAATTATAATAAATTGAATACAATTGTTAAAGGAAAAAAGTCTAAGGCAACTAAAAAATATGTCTCTTTTTTTCACCATTCCTACTGGGGATATACTCGCAGTTTTCACATTTGATTATCAGTAGTTGGGGAAGAGCTTGCAAATTTTTGATTATAAATCAACTGATCTTTCTAAACAGTTAGCACAAGAATATGGTTACGATGAATTTTTGATTCGAAGATACCTCACATTCTTTGGTCAGGAAGAAACTATCCAATTACTAGAAGCTAATGAAAGACCTCTCAAAACTTCAATATTGGTAAACACGCTAAGAATATCTGTTGATAGTTTAAAGTCACGCTTAGAGAGCAAAGGAATTAAACTTGAAAAAATTCCTTGGATTCCGAACGGATTTTGGGTTCTTGAAGCCCCTTTTTCAGTTGGAGCGACAACAGAGTATTTGCTTGGCCATTATTACTTGCAAGAAGCAGCTGCTATGTTGCCTGCTTTTGTTTTAGATCCAAAGCAAAATGAAGTTGTTATCGATATGTGCGCAGCTCCCGGCGGCAAAACAATTCAGCTAGCGCAGTTAATGGAAAACCATGGATGTATATTGGCACTTGAAGTTGATTTGCGCCGTACGAAAGCTTTGCGTTCAAATTTATCTAGATGTGGAGTTAAAAATGCTATTATTTTTAGAATGAGTGCATTAGATTTAACCCAGCTAGACGTTCAAGCTGATAAAATTCTTTTAGATGCTCCATGCACTGGAGAGGGAGTAATTAGAAAAGACCCAACAAGAAAAAAGAGTCGAGGTCCACCTGATATCGAATTTTGCTCTGCGCTTCAAACGAAGTTGATTGATGTTGCTGTTAATTGCCTTAAAGAAGGTGGTATTTTGGTTTACTCAACTTGCTCGCTTGCTCCAGAGAAAAATGAGTTGGTAATTGATTATGTAATCAAAAAACATAACTTGAAAGTCTTGCCAACCGAAATCGAAGTGGGTGAAAGCGCACTCACATGAAAGTGGAAAAAGCTACAAGCAATGAAATAGAGAGGATTAAAAAAACAATTGACCAAGATTTTGAAGAGCAAGGATTATTTGATAAGGCTTTTAAGGACATGGAATTTGTTGCAGTTAGAGGGCGGTGGACAGAAATCTTTATATTTCCAAAAGAAAATTCTGAATTCTTAGTTAATGTTCTTAAGCGTTATTTGCCCTATTCTCTCGGGATATGTATAGGAGAATTCCATGATAAATTTTTTAGAATTGGATTAGAGGGAATCTATGAAATATCCAAATATACAACAAAGAAGAAAGTTTGGATTATTCCTAAAGCAGAACAATTAGTTTTATATGGTCGAGATGTCTTTGGAAGTTCAGTCAGCCGTGTTTGTTCGTATATTAAGAAAAATGATCGTGTTATTGTTGTTAATGAATTCGATGATCCCATCGCAATTGGCAAAGCATTAGTTCCAAGTGATGAAATAAAAGAAGCTGGCAATAAAGTTGTAATAGAAAATCTTCTGGACAGAGGTTGGTACCTAAGGAAAGGAAGGTGATTTCATGGAGAGCAAAGTTGAAGTTAAAGCCCCAATAAAGATTCAAAAAGGCGATTTCATTCGCTTAAACTATGTTGCTCGAATTAAAGATACTGGTAAATTATTTGATTGTACTATTGAAGAAATTGCAAAAAGAGAATTGGGAGAAGAAGTAAAGGGAGTTCAGTTCAAACCAACTAATCTTATTGTAGGAGCGCGTCAGGTAATAGAAGGACTGGATGTTGCTTTAGAAGGAGTTGAAGTAGGGCAACAAAAAGAAGTGGAAATACCTCCTGAAAAAGCATTTGGACTTAGAGATCCAAAGTTAGTGAAAATAGTTTCTGCCAAGCAATTTACAGGTCAAGGTCTTAAACCTAAACCTGGTATGCGTGTGACAATTGATGACAGATCAGCTCGAATTCAAAGTGTAAGTGGCGGCCGGGTTATAGTTGATATGAACCATGAGCTTGCTGGTAAAACTATAAAGTATGAATTTAAAGTTGAAGAAAAAATCGAAAACCCGGTTGAGCAAGTTCGATCTCTCCTTGAATATTATTTCCCTGGTGCTGAAGCACATCAGGTCGAGGTTAAAGGATCTGAAGTTACAATAAAACTGGCTGAAACTTATAAGTTCGATCAACGTGCAATAGTCGGCAAACAACGCTTTTTATGGCAAATTTTCCGGCATATCCCTACCATTACAAAAATCACTTTTATTGAAGAGCATTTAAAGCCAGAAGAAAAGAAAGAGAAAATAGATTTGGGTAGCTTAGTTGAAGGCTTACCAAAAGCAGAAGATATCAAGCCAATATAAATGACTCTTGTTATCTCTAAGTCCCTATTTTGCTATAAAAGTTTATTCCGCGATACTTTCTGATAAAGCACCAAAATTAACATTTGTACTATTAGTAGTTACAGCAATGAAAAATTTGTTTTTCGGCCTATAAAATATTCGCATTTTTTAGTCAACATTGCAGTTCTATATTTGTAGCATTTCTTCTATTTGTTACCACCGGTCAAGCAGACCAGTGGGATTTTAAATTTTCAGGTTAGAAATGGATTAAAAAGCCAAATAGAAAATTTTAAGGATTTCTATTATTTATTAAATTTTAGAACTTTTAGAGGTGAAATAACCCATGGTAAGCTATATAGAAACTGGAATTGGGTTAATTATGATTTTTGTTGGACTTATCTCTATATTTTTAATTGGGCGCTGTATGCCAGAATTAAGCAAAGGTGCACTCAAAGCATTTTGTAATAGGTTTACAATTGCTATTGCATTTGTATTATGTTTTTCTATTTGGCATACTCTGAGGGAGTACTTTGAGTGGAAAGAGAATATAGGGGAATTTATGGAATATCCTGAGTTTATTTTCATTATTTTGGCTTATATTTCGTTTTTCATCACTGCTTGGAAGATGACCGAAGTAGC
>JACRDV010000115.1 GCA_024860865.1 Methanobacteriota archaeon
CCAGAATTTCAGATGATGATGTTAAACTTGTAGCTGAGCAAGCAAAAGTCACTGAAGAACAAGCTAGGAAGGCACTTGAACAGACAAATGGAGATTTAGCAGCTGCAATATTGCTTTTGCAAAAGTAGATTTACTATATAATAAATAATTATAATTATGTTTAGAACAGCTGAAATGCGAAAAGTCTGGATCTTTGTTGATATGGAGAACGTTGATAAAGTAACTCGTGCTTTGCATAAGTTTGGTTCTATTCAACTTATTGATATTTCAAAAAAATATGAAAAGCTAGAGATTAAGCCTATCTATCGAAGGTTAGCAATATGCGCAGAGCTGTTAGGGCAAATAGATGAAATGCTAAATCTCTTTCCAAAAAAAGAACCAATTTTAAAGAGATTATTTGGAATCGGAGAGAGCAGATATCCGGTTACAAGGGAAGAAGTCGAACAAACAACTGCAGATGCATTTGGTTTAGTAAGAAATGCAAGAGATGATATTTTCAAATCCAAAAGTAAGCTACTTCGAATTGAAGATAATATTTTGCAGATAGTTAAACTAAAAGAACTTTTGACTACTTTTAAAACAGAGGTTCAACCAATTTTTACAGAAATAGCTGAGATTGCAAGCCTAGAGGAAGAGAGCGAGAAGTCAATAGCTGAAGCTCAAAAAGAAGCTGAAAAAATTATTTCTGAAGCCGAATTGTTTGCGCAGCAGCATATTGAAAAAGTTGAGAAAGAAACACATAAACAAGTAGATAAAACTGCCAAAGAAGCAAAAGAAAAAGCCGAACTTGAAGCCAATAAGCTCATTCAGCAAGTTCAATCCGAAATACAAAGGCTCAAAGAGACTAGAGGTAGCCAGCTCCCCAAAGCGGTTGATTTAATCGTAGAAGAGTGCGGGGGTTAGAATGGCTCTTAGATTCATAACATGTCTAGTTGCAACAGAAAAATTTAATAAATTATCAAAAATAGTCGAAGATTCATCTAAAAAACGTGCTACAGTTTTAAGTGCACATATCTCCCCTAAAATTACTTTCGGCGTAGTTGTTGTTGTAGAAGACTATTTGGAGAAAGTCCTTCTCGCTTTAACGCAATTTGGAGTTAGAATTGTAGGTGTAATGGCGCTTAGCGTCGATGAGATAATTGCTCAATTAGATCGTTGCCTTTTAGATCTAAGTGAAGGAAAAGAAGAAGCATTAAAAGAAGTTGATGAACTCCCTGAAAAATGGCGCAAACAACTTTTAATTCTGAAAGACCAGTTATTAATTGAAGCTGAGCGATTAAATGCTTATTCTCATTTTGGAAAAAGTGGCAATGAAGTTGTGGTCCATGGATGGGCCCCTGCGAAAGAAATTGGTAAGCTGACAAATCTTATAAATGAAGAAACAAAGGGCACAGCCACAATCAGAGTTGCGATTCCCACTGAACTAGAAAAACCGCCAACTTTATTGGATAATCCAAGAATTTTTAAACCCTTTGAAAGGTTAATAGAAGTTTTTGCTTTGCCATTTTACCGAGAATTTGATCCGACTATTATTTTGGCAATTACTTTTACAATTTTTTTTGGGGTTATGGTCTCTGATGTGCTTTACGGGGCTTTAATTAGTTTCTTTGGAGTTGTACTAGCTTATAAAATTGGAAGGTTTGATAAATATCTACATGACCTTGGATTAATTCTCATCGGAGTTGGAATGTCCTCAATCATATTTGGTTTTTTAATAGGATCGGTCGTAGGCGGGCTAATTGTCCCAAAATGGAGTTTAATAAAGTTAACGCCAATAAATATTCTATTATTTTTTGGGCTTGGTTTTTTATTTGGTGTTTTTCATATAAGCATAGGAATTTTAATTGCCCTTTGGAAAAATGTTAAGCAGAAGCTTTACTTGGCTGCTTTTACTGAGCAAGGAGTTTCTTTGCTTATCATATTGAGCTTGCTACTTATTGGAGCTGGATTAAATTTACCAAAATACCATTGGTTGATGGATTTTGGGCCAATTTTTATTAAAATAGGGATGGCTCTTTTTGGAGCTTGTGTTGTTATAGCTATTGTTACATTTAAATTTGAAAGGGTAACTGGAATTATTGAAATTTTCGCGAGGGTGGTTTCATACTCCCGTTTAGTTGCAATTGCAATTTCTGGTGCTATGATAGCACATGCGATAACACTACTTGCACTTAAATTGATGGCTTTATCGCTAATTGGTGTTATACTCGGTATTTTTGCAATGGTCATCGGTCATTTTTTGAATTGTGCTTTAGTAATAGTTGCCGCATTTATTCATTCACTCAGGCTCGAATATGTTGAATTCTTTGGAAGGTTTTTCGAAACTTGGGGAAAAAAGTTTTCTCCGTTTAGAGTTGAGAGACAATTTACTGTTATCAGTTGAAATTATTCTAAACCTCAAGTCAACAACGTAAAAACATATTGAGTTGTAGTTGGAAGTTCTTTTCTAAGTTTCCTAATATCCGGCCGATATATGAAAACTTTGTCTCCATTTGGCTTAACTCCAAGGATTTTGTTCACTAATTTACATTCCTCTTCTCCACGAATTCTTGCAATTCCAGTTCCAAACTCTGTTGGTCCAAGCTCAATGTAAATAGGCAGTCTCAATTTGTTGTGACAGTAGGTCGGTAGCAAAGAAGAGAGTTTTCTTAACTCTTCTTTTATAAATCTATGAGTGGATCCATCGCGACAAACTATTGATGGCTTCTCCTCTTTTAAAAGTTCAGCTAAGGTCTTCCTTTCCCGTGGCAGATGTTTGTTCAAAGCTTGAATCTGTTTTGCCAAAAGCTTGGACTCAATATCTTCGAAAGGAGTTCTCATTATTCTCAATTAAAATCTGATAAAAAATACTAAAAATAGTTAAACTTTACAAAATTTCAATTGGCAATATTGTTATAACTCCAACTAGCTCATTCTGCTTAATTTGCCCATCCCCACTAGCCACAAATAGTACATGATCAACACTTCTTTCAAACTCAATTGGAGTGACTATTTCCTCGCTAACAGCAAGCATATGTCCGAGTCTATGCCGAGAGTATGAACAAGGCAAAATTATACTGCTTTCTGGAATTTTGATTTTTTTAATTTTAACCCGCTTAACTTCGCCTGTTTTAAATTCTTTGTTCTCATCTGAAATTACACTGTGTATGTTCGCTTCAACACCAGCTATCTTAATCCGTAATATGTCTTTTCTAATTTCTATTGGTTTAACACCTTTTCCTCTTCTAATAATCCAAACATCTTCTCTCAAGCTGGTGCCTCTGTTACTTCTCTAGCTGCAAGAATAGATTTGATTCTTTTAAGCCTAAAGAAATTTTCTCGCTCCATTTCATCCAACCGCATCTCGATATATTTAGTGGTATTCTCAAGTCTTGGAATAACTATATACTCAAGGGCATTAACCCTCCGCTTCGTTTTTTCAATTTCTTCAGCCAATAGCTTAACTGAAGTTTCAATTTCAGCTAGCTTTAATATAGGTTCAATTGAATCTTCAAATTTATCAGTCGCTTCATCGAGTTTTGCTGAGGTTTCGCGCAGTTCATAACCACGTTCAATAACAGTTTTCTTTTCTCGTTGAGCCTCGATTAGTGGGACTAATACACCCATTATGTTCTTATTCGCAAAATCAACGCCAACCGACTCTTCCACGCTCATTGCGGCTTCTTGAGTAGTAAGAACGCCCATTACACTTTCTGCGATAATTAAGTGCTCGAAGGCTTCTCTAAGTAGTCTTTCCACATTGCCTCTGATTCCCCTAGCTTCCTCTATAACATCAAAAAGTTCCATAACAAGGGCATCTCGTTTTTCTTTGAGCAATTTATGCCCTTTTCTAGCTAATTTAACCCGCTCTTTTAATTTTAAGAGTTCCATCCTAGTTGGATTTACGCCTTCGATTAGCTCTGCCACTAAGCTTTGCCTCTATACGCAGGGTGATACTTCTTAATATATTTAACATCAATTCGTTTAAGCTCGCCCTCTGGCAACATAGATAAAATGTCCCAACCGATGTCCAGTGTTCTTTCAATGGATCGATCTTCATCTTTTCCTTGGTTTACAAATTCTCGTTCAAAGCGATCAGCAAGCTCTAAATATTTCTTGTCTTTTTCAGTAAGCGCTTCTTCACCAACTACTGCAACCAAATCTCGGAGGTCTCTTCCTTCTGCATAGGCAGAATAGAGCTGGTCTGAAACTCCCCTATGTTCTTCTCTAGTTTTGCCAGCACCTATGCCTTTAGCCATCAACCTGGACAGAGAAGGCAAGACATCTATCGGTGGATAAATTCCTCTCCTATGCAGTTCTCTACTCAACACTATTTGACCCTCACAGTTTGAAGAAATTATTCCATTTTCTATGACAAAATTACTTGTGGCAGGAATTGTAATATCATAAACATAGCTACTTGATTCAGGAATTTCTTTTATTGAAACTATCTTATCTAAGATAAAGTAGTCTGATACCAACTTTTCCAAAATTTTGATGTAATTATCTTTAACATTTACAACAGTCTCTATTGCATCTAACCATTTTCTAACTTTAAACTTAGAAGCTTCTTTCTTGTCATCTTCAAATTGTTTCAAATAATTAGAATTATTTTCTATCTGTGAAAGTGATAAATTATACTTTTCTCTAATTTTTTTAATTAAAGTTTTGCACATTTTAGGTGCGACATCAAATCTTGTATGTTTAATTTCTTTTTTAATTAACTCTTTCAAAAGTTTTTGCTTGTTAGAATGATTTACGTAGCTGAAGATATGTTTTGCCAAAATTTTAGCATAACCACTTGATATGGTTAATTCTTGAATTTTATTTCCTTTGCTGAAACTACCGGTTGATTGCTTCCCAACGTTAATAGTACTTGGAATTGCCAATCGTTTTAATAGTTGTTGCAATCTTTTTACTATTGTTACATCTTTTTCGCTTTTAAGTTTTTTTCTATATCTTATTCTATTAAATTCTAAATCACAATTCCCGTCCCCATCGAAATAACCGGCAAGAAAAGCTGTAATAAGATTTTCTTCAAGCTCAAACAAACCTTTAAAGTCTTTTGTTAAACCAAAATATTTAGCAATTTCTATTATAAAATCACTAGTGGCATTTAATGTTGTAACATCATTTTCTGTCATCTTTTTCCATAAGGCTATTCCTGGAAATAACTTTTTGAATAATTCAGAGTATGCATTTAACAGATTTGAATCTTTGTTAGAGAAACTAACATGGTAACCCTTTTCAATGATTGAGCCATCTGACGTCAAAAGACCAAATAAATACATAAGATTTTCATTTACATATTTCCAGTTTAATATGATCTTCCTTCCATTTCTTACACAAATAGCTAAGATATAATCTAAAATTTTATTTTTAGGAATTGTTAAGACGTCCATTAATTTTTGGATTTCGTGTAAAGTAATAACATTCTTTGGATGTGTAATTCTCACATAACTTATGTTGAGTAACTTACATGCTTCTTTTATAGTTCCGAATTTCATTTTCAATTCCTTTCTCAAATATTCTAAAAAATCTCTTTTTAAAGTTAGATAGAAAATCTTATCAGAATGGCCTATGATATCAAGTATATCTGTCCTTTTGGACTCAGCAACTTCTAATTTACTTAGAGAGAATATTCTATCATCAACCTTACAATTAGAAACAGGTATCATTTTTGGGCCTTCTAATGTATCAACTAAAAATTTGTGATCCGGGGTAGCCTTTACGGTTATGCCCGAATCTAATGTCATTTTCAATAACTTTTTTGAATTGTTAGCTAGTTTCTGAGAGTCTGAAACTTTGGAAAAAATTGGTTTTCCATTAACTGACAAAACTTTGATTTCTTTGTTAGTATTAAAGTCATTAACCAAATCGCTTATTTTAATTAGCTCACCTTTATTAACTATAACTTCTGTATCACCGTGTAAACAAATATAACCAGTTAAGTCTGGAATTGGATGAGTAATATCATCGTCAGGCATAGATAGAATTGGCATTTGAGTGATCGAACCCTTTTTGCCGATAATTTTTCCAGCACGTTCATAGATTGTAGCCAAATCTGTGTACAGGTATCCTGGATAACCCCTTCTCCCGGGAACTTCTTCACGCGCCGCTGAGATTTCACGAAGGCTTTCGCAATAATTCGTAAGATCGCTTAGAATAACTAAAACATGCATATCTTTTTCGTAAGCAAGAAATTCAGCTGCTGTTAAAGCCATTCGCGGCGTAATCAATCGCTCAATTGCTGGATCGTCTGCTAGATTCAAAAACATAACTACTCGTTCAAGCGCACCTGTTCTCTCAAAATCTTTTTTAAAGAAACTCGCCTCTTCGTGAGTTATACCCATTGCACAAAAAACTACGGAAAAGACTTCTTCTTCACCTAAAACTTTTGCTTGCCGGGCAATTTGCGCAGCCACTTCATTATGAGGCAAGCCTGCTCCAGAAAATAGGGGTAATTTTTGGCCTCTCACTAGCGTATTCATGCCATCGATTGTTGAAATGCCAGTTTGAATAAATTCAGCTGGATATTTTCTAGCTGATGGATTTATGGGAGCTCCATGAATATCTCTTGTCTCCTCTGGAATAATTTTTGGACCGCCATCAATTGGATTGCCTGTGCCGTCAAAAATTCTGCCCAACATCTCATCTGATACTGCTAGTTTTACTGTTTCGCCAGTGAACCTAACCTTTGTCTTGCTGGTATCAATTCCAGCAGTTCCTTCGAAAACTTGAATGGCAGCTAAATCTTTTCTTGCATCTAAGACCTGCCCCCGTCTCTCTTCACCATCTGGTGTTTCAATTTCAACTAATTCTCCATAGCTTACTCCTTCAACACCTCTTACTATCATTAATGGTCCGCTTACTTCAGTAACAGTAGTATATTCTCTAACTTTTATAGTAACCAAATTCATCCCTACTCTGCAGCAGTTTTTTCAATTAGCGTATCAAATTGAGTGCTTAATTTCTGGTGAATTTCTTTAATTTTCGCCTCAGCTTCATTTTCAGGTATTGTTTTCATCCTAGCAATTTCATCCTTAATTGGTAGCTTAACTATATCAGAAATTTGAACTCCTTTGTTAATAGCTTCTACACCTTTCTCATAGAACATCAAAATTGTTTTTAACATTGATATCTGCTTTTTAGCTGAGCAATATGTATCGACTGGATGGTAAGCATTTTGCTGTAAAAAGTCTTCTCTAATCATTCGCGCTCCTTCAAGAGTAATTCTCTCTCTCTCAGGCAATGCATCTGGACCAACTAGCATCACAATTTCTTTTAATTCTGATTCTTTCTGCAATATCTCCATAGCCCTTCCGCGGAGCATTCTCCAATCTTCTTTAACTGCTTCTTTCCACCAACTCTCAACTGTATCCAGATAAAGTGAATAACTTGTCAACCAATTGATGGCCGGGAAATGTCTGCGATCAGCAAGTGAGGAGTCCAATGCCCAGAAACACTTTGTAATCCTTAGAGTGCCTTGAGTAACTGGCTCTGAAAAATCACCTCCAGGAGGCGAAACTGCGCCAACAACTGTGACTGAACCTATCCTTTCATTCGAACCAAGGGTGACAACACGCCCAGCGCGTTCATAAAAATCAGCTAATCTTGAAGCCAAATAAGCCGGATAACCTTCTTCGCCTGGCATCTCTTCGAGTCTGCCAGATATCTCTCTCATTGCCTCAGCCCAACGGGAAGTTGAATCTGCCATCAAAGCAACATCATAGCCCATATCTCTGAAGTACTCACAGATAGTGATTGCAGTATAAACGCTTGCCTCCCTAGCAGCTACTGGCATGTTTGAAGTGTTTGCGATTAAAGAGGTGCGATGCATCAGTGGTTTTCCACTTTTAGGATCGACCAATTCAGGGAACTCCTCTAGAACTTCTGTCATTTCATTTCCACGTTCACCGCAGCCGACGTAAACGATTACATCAGCATCTGCCCACCTGGCTAGCTGGTGCTGTGAAACTGTATTATGCAGAATCATCGGAGTATTTCCACCTACAAAATTATGAGTTTGTGGAACAGTTATATCATAAACGTCAGACTCTACATCAATAACTTTAATTTCTATTGTTTCATCGCAGAAAACATAATCCAAAGATTGTGCAAAATCTAATAAATGTTCCAATCGCACTTGCTTGACTATTCTTTGAAATGTTTGTACAGTTAAATTCTGGTCAACATAATAGCCCGCTGTTGAAATCCCTTCTTTTTCTAAAACAAAAGGTTTCGTATTTCCAAGTATCTTTTTAAACAAGGCGCTAGTCATCGGAACTATATCTGTCGAATTAAAGCAGAATTCTTTGTTAAAGAAAGGATGTATTTTAATAACTTCACGTGCTGTAATAAAAATCCTATAATAAGTTCGTCCCTTTACTATTCTTTCTCTTATTCTAAATAAAACCCCTGTCCTTAAAAGCATATATGAAATACCATCTTTCATGTCATTGCTTGCAGTAGAAATTTCAATTTCATCATCAGTTAGGCTTCCATCGCCGCTTATATAAGATATTAAAAATGCTTTTATCACTGAATTAGGAGATGTTAATAAAATGTCCGGAGGCTTAACATTTCTTGATTTTTTCTTTTTTGGGTATCCTAACGAAACTAGTAGGTCAACGAGCGCTTTACTATTTACCTTAATAGCCTCAACTGTCCTTTCCCAACTATCTTTAGAGTCAAGATTAAATAATTTTTTGAGTAGATAACTTACTCTGTCTCTTAGTTTCTTATTCCTATTAAAGAAAACTACAGTCCCCCTGCCTCTTACCATACCATCCGACATTAAGAAACCTAATAATGCTGCTAATTCTTCTGTCAGGTATTTTGGAACAGTAATGGGTTTAGATTGCCTTTCCGCTTTTATAAGTTGGAATTCTATTTCAGTTTTTGTTAGATTCTCTAGTTTTCTTATAAACGATATATGTGGCAGATTTTTCTTGGAATAATAACCTAGCAAATTATGGTAGGATACATCTAATAGTTTTGCAAATTCTTTTTTTGTTATTTTGTTCTTGTTGGAGATATATTCAGAAATTATTATACGCATCTTCTCGAGTGCATCACTATCAGCAATTCTACAATCGAAATTAATATCAATATTAGAGTAGTCAGAATTTAATTCAAGTTTTCGGGGCGAAATTATAAAATCTCCTACTTTTAAGTTTTCTGCCTCTTTCTCTACAATTTTCAAATTGTCGCCTAAAGAAAAAAGCTTGTGTAATGGAGTTAACTTTATTTTTCTACCAGATCTGGTTTTTATTTCAATAAGTCTAGATGTTTTTCCCTTATAGACCCGGGTGGCATATGTAGGGGATATCTTTTTACCATCAAAGGTATAAACAAGCAAAGGCTTTAAAAGTCTTATTACAGTTTCGTATTCCGAAATTTTTACAACTTCTCCTACAGCTGAATCAAAAACATCTTTGATTGTCTTTAATTGATTATTAGCTAAAATTTTTGTGTCGCCAGTGACACATTTTCCGCTGCCGAATGGGCCAGGTATTGCAGCCGTTCCACCCTTTGCTACTGGGAAAAATGTATCATAAATGCGTTGGCCAGTAACTAAAGGAATACTTGGGTCGAGTTTTCTTCTAAATGGTCTACCTCTTCTCACTGGCCAATGGTGCATCATTTGAACTTCTTTTTTTCCAGTTGTAGTGCTAATCACTGCTACAGTATCCTCGACAGTGTAGTCACCCTTTTCCGCGATCTCAACTATCTTTCCTGAGATTCCGGGTGGTACAAGAATTCGATGTTCAACAATTTCTGTTTCTTGAACTTTGCCTAAAAAATCTCCTTCTTGAATCTTATCACCTTTTTTAACTAAGGGCACAAAAGTCCACTTTTTATTTCGATCAAGTGCAGGCGCTTCAACTCCACGTTTTATAAAATTCCCAGATTTCAACTTAATTACTTCAAGCGGCCTTTGGATTCCATCAAAAATTCTATTCAATATACCAGGACCGAGCTCAACGGAAAGCGGTCGTCCAGTTCCCAGTACCTCTTCGCCTGGTTTGATTCCAACTGTTTCTTCATAAACCTGAATGCTCGCCCTATCTTCAACTAACTCAATTATTTCACCAATTAGTTTTTGCTCGCCAACCCTCACCATCTCGAACATTTTTGCTCCTCTCATTCCTTCAGCTACAACCAATGGACCAGTTATTCTCACTATTTTTCCTTTTACTACCAATTATTCCTCCCTCCCTCGTTCTCCTAGGATTATTTCTATACCAATAGCCCTCTTAACGAGCTTTTGAAGAGGCGTAACCTCTCTCCGCATTGGACCTTTTTTATCTGGAATTTCAACAATAATTGGAACTACTTCTTCTTTTTTTGCTTCAAAATCATCAATCATTTTCCTCAACTGTTCAGCAATTCTTTCAGTTATTACAATTATATTGATATCTTTTCTTTGAAAAAGAGATTTTAAATTCTTTGCTGCTTCTTCAGCTGATCCAACTTCATAGGTTTCTTTAATTCCAGCTAATCTAAATCCAACAATAGTGTCTTGATCGCCAATTACAGCAACTTTCGCGCTCAAAATGACCCGCTCTTTAAATTAAATAGAATTTGATCTTGTTTGATTTGGAAATTCCTTATTGTTAAAGAAATAAACCTCCAATTGCCAAAGATTATATAATCAATTCTCTAATTTTTTCAGGTGAAAGTTTTTCTTCCTTTGCTGCAAGAATAGTTTTGACTGATTTAACTTCATTTTCTTTAACAATAAAAAACCCTATTATTGGGTTGGGTCCAAAAACTTGAAGTCTTGATACCGTTTTTGCAGTTCTTATTAAAAACTGCTCTAAAGCCCTTTCAAAAGGCAATAGCGACCCTGTTTTTTCGTACTCGGTTCTGACAGCATTCAAAATTTCAATATAAGATGTACCTTCCAGTCTACTCAGTACTGTTTCGATATTTTCAGCCTCAATTAATTCTTCCAACCTTTTACCGACTAATTCA
>JACRDV010000116.1 GCA_024860865.1 Methanobacteriota archaeon
AATTACAAATATCCGAGGTAAGAAGAAGACTTTTATTGTAAGTAAATTTATTGAGTACGATAGGATTAGAGGCGTAGGAAAAATAGCTCATGTGAAGGACGGTAAAGAACCTTCTTTAACAAGGTTAGCAAAGAAACTGGGCATTAAAGAAAAAGAACTATTGCGAAAAGGAAGAAAGTTAGACCTTTATGACATTGCAATACTGAAGAGGGACTTTAAAGATGCTTTCGCCTAACACAGCATAAAAGGTTCGTGCCTTATGGCACTTACCCAAATTTTTGCTTTGCAAAAACTTCTTTTATGCTGGAGCCGTTAAATAGATAAACATAGAAATGGAGGTAAAAATTATGTACGAAAAAGATATCGAGGTGAAAGTGCGAGAACTTCCTGAAGATTTGAGGGGGGCGGTTTTAGATTATATGGATTTCCTACTACAGAAGTATAAGAGCAAGAAGGTCGCGGCGAAGAAGTTTAGGTTTAACTGGGAGGGGGGCTTATCAAATATCCGGAAGAAATTCACTTCCGTTGAGCTGCAACATAGAGCTTTGGAGTGGAGGTAATGTTTTTAGTTGATACAAATGTATTTTTGGAAATCCTCTTGAGGCAGGATAAGAAAGAAGATTGTAAACGTTTTCTGGACAATAATATCGGCAATCTCAACATAACAGATTTTTCTTTGCACTCCATCGCCTAACAGCGGATAAAAGGGAAATCAAAGATTTCCCCAAATTGCCTTCGGCAACCTCTTTTATCCGCAAAACGTTAGGCGAAACGAAATTTGGAGGGTAGTAAATGGGTGAAATACTTGGATACGGAGAAGATGCCTTTACCCTGTGGGCAATAAAGAAACTTATTTCTGAAATTCTTAATAAATTGAAAGACCGCTCAAGCCCATCAGATTGTCTTATATTTTTTCGCCCAAGTTTCGGTCGAAGTGGAGGCAAAGAGAGTGAACAATTCGGGGAATTCGATTCAATTCTAGCTTCTCCAGAAAACATATATCTGATAGAAAGTAAGTGGGATAATTTTTCAGAAAATAAAGAGGATGAAATTGAACTTGAGCACGAACAAGTGTTACGGCATGAACTTTTTACATGGTATCACAAAAATTGGATGTCCCAAGGATATCGAGATTGGAAAGAATTTAGAACTGTACTACAAAATGATTTTGAAAGGAATTTTCTGGATAGAAAGAAGGCGATTGCCCCAGTGGGAAGCTTATTGGCCGAAAATCTGGAGTTTGTATTAAGGAAGTTAAAAGAGCACTTTAAAGAATTTTCTTGTGTTTACAAAGAGCCAAAAAATGTCCTATTCTATTTTTATAACAAAAATAGATCAAAAGAAATATGGAAAGTTAGATCTAAAGATGTAGATGTAAAAGATGTAAATTTCGAAGTAATAAATATTGATTACAGTCAATATGTTTTGGGCAATTTCATTCACCTGGATTAATTTCGCTTCGCCTAACAGAGCGTATCTGACTTCGTGCCTTCGGCACTACGCTCAAATTCCCTAAGACAATGGGGTTCTAACAGGGTTCTAACCATGCTAGACTAGTAAACTTTAGAGGATTGAGCACACAGATTGGACAATTAGAAAAGAGATGGGTAAAAACTTCGGTGAAATGCGAGATAGATATGGGATAATATCCGAAAAATTCACGGACGCTATCGAAACGTTTCAAAAAGAATCTATAAAAACTAGAAAAGAAATGGTAAGGGCTGTTAACAATTTGTCAAAGTTGGTACAAGAATTCATAAGACGAGCTAGAAGCAAATGAGATGCATAGATAATGAATTAAAAACCTAATTCTTTGTTGCTTTTTCATTAAAATGGATTTTTGTAAAATATTATATTTTTAATTATTTTTTAAACCTAAAAATTCGGTGATAATTAGTTGAAACTCGGGATTGTTTATCACGAGAATTACCTTAAACATAATTTTGGTCCAAACCACCCTGCATCACCTGAACAATTAGCTCTCACCGTAAAAATTCTCCAAGAAAAACAAATTTGGAACGATCCGAGTGTAACAATTTTATCTCCAATTACTGCAACTGAAGAAGATTTAAAAAGCGTCCATGATCCTGCATTTATCTCGCTGATAAAGAAATATAGTGAAATCGGCGGTAGCTTAACTGCTGATACTCCAATTCCTGTTGGAAGTTTTGAATTTGCAAAATTAGCGGTGGGCGGAGCAGTAGTTGCTGGTGAGGCTATAGTAAAAGGCCAAGTTGACTCTTCTTATGCTCTCACACGGCCTGGAGGCCATCATGCTGGTATAACAAGCTCTTCAGGTTTTTGCTATTTTAATGAAGTAGCAGTGATGGTTGAGAACTTAAAGAAAAAATATCACCTTAAAAAAGCCATGATTGTTGACTACGATGTGCATCACGGCAATGGGACTCAAGAGATTTTTTATGAAGATCCAAATGTCCTGTATATTTCAACCCATCAAGATCCAAAAACGCTCTACCCAGGAACTGGATTTATTTGGGAGGTAGGTTCTGGAGCTGGAGAAGGATTTACAGTAAATATTCCATTGCCACCGAGAACCGGACACCGAGCTTATTTGCATGCTTTTGATAATATCGTTGTTCCAGTTGCTCGCGAATTTAAGCCTGAGCTAATAATTGGATATGTTGGTGCAGATGCACATTTTTTAGATCCTTTAGCAAATCTTGATTTAAAGCTTGAAACATATACCCAAGTCGCAAAGCGAATCATATCTTTAGCAAACGAAATGGAGAGCAGGTTAGTTTTCTTTTTTGCCGGGGGTTATAATATCCAAGTAGTTCCCCAAGTTCATCTAACTACAATTGCGACTATTCTTAATAAATCAGTTGAACTAAATGAACCAAAAACTCCACCAAAGGAGTTCCCAAGTATTATTCGAAGAGTTGAAAAACTTACTTTGGAAATTCGCGAAAATTTGAAACCATATTGGAAATGTTTTAAGATCTAATTCTAAATTGCCAAAATTCCTAAAAACTCTATGTTTGAAACCAATCGGAGTGACTTTCATCCATTAAATACTTATCACTAATAATTCGAACGAGTAATCTAGTATGCTTATTACTGGGAACATCAAGGTGTAATGTTATAGTAGCTTTTGACCCGGTATCTAGATTAAATGCATCACTTTCCTTTGGATTGTAAACATAATTTTCCCCAGCATCAAAAGCTGCATACACTTTAACATTATGCGCCGCTGCTGTCCCAACATTTTCAACAATGACAGTTAATTCCATGGTATCAATTAGAATGCTGCGCGTTCGAGTTCCAGTCCAAGTGTGAGTAAGCACAGCTTTTGGTAGAAGATGATATAATTTTACAGTAGAATCCTTATACTCATCTGGAATTTGCCCAATTTTCCAACCATCACCAGTAGTTTCTAAATAAAAGTACTTTTTTCCATTTTCCGTATAATAGGCTCCATAGATGCCCTCTCCTCCCAGAATACCTACTGCCATGTGCTTAGGCAATTCAATCAACACAACATCATAATTCATCTTATTGAGGAGAGCTGCAGTTAGTATTGAAGTATCTTCGCAATCTCCTCCGTGGTCAACAAGAGTTTCTATAGGATACCTTGGATATTCATCGAAACCAGTTGTTACAATATCTGGAGTATATTGGAGGCTCTGCACAAAAGCTATTACAAAATTAACCTTTTCGTATTCGTTATATCCTTTTTTTGCAGTAGCCTCATCAAACTGTTTTATGAGACTCTCTATGTATTGGTCATCAAAAGGATCAGTTATATAAATTGAATAATCTTTAGTAGGTAGCCTAGGTCTATTTTTGTAGTATTCGTATAACGATCTAGGTATTTTTAGGTCCCATTTCCATTTTGCGCCGCCATAGCCCATTTCGTAATGCCTAGTTATAGTTTCAGCAGATTTTGGAGGCGGATAAATGGTAGCCGAATAATTTATGCTTGGTTCTGGCGTCTTAGTACTTATACATCCTGATATCAATATTACAAAAACAATCAGCGTTAATATTGTATTCTTCAATTTTTGCCTCGATAAATTCACTTTTTAGGTGCTTCTCTATCTGGACTAGAATATTAGTTCAAAATAAATCCACAATTAATTAATGCCTATACCTCTCCTTTACCACCATTTAGGGGGCCATATCAGATATAATTTGACTTCAAATAATCCACATGAAATTTAATATAACCTTCCTCAATAATTTAGTCAGAGATTATAAGGGGAAAACTTATGAAAGCCCATATCAACCTAGTATTTATAGGTCATGTGGATCATGGTAAGTCAACATTGATTGGTAGAATGCTCTTCGATGCTGGAATGATTTCTGAAAAAGATCTCCTTAAGCTTAAAGAATATGCAAAAGCAATTGGAAAGGAAACCTTTGAGTTTGCATTTATTATGGATAAGTCGCGTGAAGAACGAGAGCGCGGTTTAACAATTGATATAGCATATAAAGAGCTTTCAACGCCAAAAAATGACATAACAATAATCGATGCCCCTGGTCATCGTGACTTCGTTAAAAATATGATCACTGGTGCTTCACAAGCTGATGCAACTGTTTTAGTTGTAGCTGCAGATGATGGAGTTATGCCTCAAACAAGAGAACATGCTTTTCTTGCAAAAACACTTGGCATCCGTCAAATTATTGTTGCGATCAATAAAATGGATTTGGCTAACTATAACCAAAGCAGATACGATATGATAAAAGCTGATGTTGAGAAATTATTGCTCTCAATTGGCTATAAGCTAGAGGAAATTACTTTCACTCCAATTTCAGCGTTTCACGGAGACAATGTCGTTAAAAGAAGTTCAAAAATGGGTTGGTATGATGGATTAACTGTTTTCGAAGCTCTTGATCAACTTAAGCCACCTCTAACAAAGCCAGTTGATAAACCTCTGAGAATTCCAATTCAAAACATATTTTCCATTAAAGGTGTCGGTGCTGTTCCAATCGGCAGAGTTGAAACTGGAATTTTGAAAGTTGAGCAAGAAGTGATTTTTGAACCAGCCCATGTGAAAGCTGAAGTAAAAAGTATTGAAATGCACCATAAAAAATTGGATAAAGCTGAACCCGGCGATAACATCGGTTTTAATGTGCGCGGCATCAGCTCAACTGACGTTCAAAGAGGGGATGTTTGTGGGCCAATCGATAACCCCCCACTTGTGGCTAAAGAATTTGTTGGGCGTATAATTATACTTGAGCATCCCACTTCAATTTCTTTAGGGTATACCCCTGTACTGCACTGCCACACTGCAACGGTTCCATGCGTTTTCACAGAGCTAATTCAAAAACTCGATCCAAGAACTGGTGCTGTTATTGAAGAAAAGCCAAAGATGTTAAAGAAAGGGGATGCTGCTGTGGTTAGATTAGTGCCAACTAAACCTCTAGTAATCGAGAAAGTTAGCGATTTCCCGCCATTAGGAAGATTTGCTCTAAGGCATGGCGGTCAAACAGTAGCAGTTGGCATGTGCATTGAGGTAGTCTCTCGATAAAATTAACAAATTCATAGTATAAGGATAAAACGAGAAAAACTTATAAGAAACAAATTCTATGAAAAGGCATTTGCTTCTAAATATTATGCTCATGAAATGAAGATTAAATTTGAATCGGGTGTTACCTTGCCCAATGATTCACAACCCAAGAGAGGAAC
>JACRDV010000006.1 GCA_024860865.1 Methanobacteriota archaeon
GTAAAATTAAAATTGACTTTTGTCAGCCCAACAGGAGTTTGGCTAGTTATATTCCTTATTCCTGCCATCTGTTCAGCTCTAGCTGAAACAACCAATCTGTGCACTAAAACAACATTTGAAGCATTATTTGGGGGAGCAGGGTTTGTAGAATTTCTACTCCACGTCACAGTTTCATTTAAGTCCTTAAGAACAAACCTAAAATTAGTGAGTCCAATAGTACTCATAGTTGTTTTATTTATTTTAGCAATTTTTAGTACATCCAAATAATGATCATAAGTTTCATTTGTAGTTAAATTATATCGGGCCAGACCAATCACCTGTAAATTCCCTGTCCTATCCCAATCAGGTGGAACTCCGGGCGTTTTTATTAAAATATCAGCTGCATCTGAAGCTCTTCGATCTAAACTAAATTCAGAGGCAAATAATCCCATTCGATAACCCATCTCATCTATCGCCAATGCAGAGTAACCAATTGCAAGTGTGATCGGGATCAATGCTAGCAAAAGGTCCAGAGTAATTATCTGCCCCTTTGAGTTTTTGATTATTTTCAAACATACACCTGCTAAGAGATTTTAGAAGTGTAAATCTTAATAACAGGATTTGATAGTGGGCCTTCATTCTTAAATGTCGCATTGTTTCCAAGACTTGTAGGCACAACCACTACATTTTTTGGAATGAAAGAAATATTTGCAGTAATATAAGAGGTTCCAGTATAACTCGTTAAAATTTTTACCCGGAGTTTCTGACTACTGATATTAATAATATAGTTAGTGCCAAGATTATCGGGTAGTGTTGTGTTAATCTGAAATCCTGGACCGTTCGCATAAACAGTATCTATTAATGTTGCAACTTTCTCTCCAACCATTTTAGCCTCACCAGCTAATCCAAGGTCACTCGCGGAGCTCATCCTCTCCGAAATTAATTGAGCAAAAGTAGCAATTAAAGCAAATAAAATTGCAAAAGCTAATAAAGCCTCGAGTGAGATTGAACCGCTTTTATTCATGAATCCTGCCCCAAAGGTCTTTTAGAGAAGATTTGCCAATTATTTTAATTAGGCTCGGTGCTCTTTTTAAGAGTTCTTTTGTGAGAGCAAAGGGTTTGTCCATATCTCCCTTCTCTACGATTAGATTCGCTAAATCATCCTTTGAAAAAAATTCGAAAAGTGAATCTAACTGGCTATCACTCAATTTGTTTGCAAGTTTCCTAATCCAATATCCTATCTCAAGTTCTTTGCCAATTGATTGCCGCCACTGATTTTCATATTGACTCAATATTTTAGCTGAAAAATCATTTGCTTTAACTGCTTTAGCTGCAACTTCTGCAGCAATCCTTGCACATAGTCCACCGGTAACAATGCCTCCTCCAGTTGTAGCTTTAGTGTTTCCCGCAGCATCTCCAACTACCATAATATTATCCGTTACCGTTTTCGGGATAGGACCGCAAATTGGAATTAGCCCGCTATTTATCTCAACCATTTGTGCATTTTTCAATTTTTTAGAAGCAATAGGATGTTTCTCCATGAAATTTTTTAAATAAATATAAGCAGAAATATTTCGATCATTTATTGCTAAACCAACCTGAGCTAAATTTTCTCCCTTTGGGATTATCCAAGCAAAAAACCCTGGTGCAACTTTAATCCCAAAGTAAAGCTCTACAAAATTAGGGTCAACTTCTATATTTGAAACATCGTATTCTAATCCAACCAAAACTTCCTCAAAATCAATTTGTTTCAATCCGGCCAATTTAGCAATATTTGACCTAACTCCATCTGCCCCGATTAGTAATTTGCTTTGAAATCGTATTGGCTCTCCATAAGAGTGGGTTAAAACATTCAATATCCCATTATTTCGCGAAAAAGAGCGAGCCCTGGTTTTTACTAAAATTTTTGCACCTGCAGAAGCTGCACGCTTAGCTAAGTCTTTGTCAAAAACTTTTCTTTCAACTACAAATGCCTTAGTTTGGTGAGCATCAATTTCAAAATAATTACCATTTGGCGAATAAAAGTGAGCGCCTTGAACTCGATTCAAAACAAAGTTCGAATTAAGTTTAACATTCAATTCTTCTAAACCATTCTTGCTGATTAATCCAGCTCCTTGAACTGGTTCTCCTATTTCTTGGTGATCTTCAAGGAGTAAAACAGAAAGATCTTTACCAGCTGCTGTCTCAGCAGCAAGACATCCTACCGGACCTGCTCCAACAACAACTAAGTCCCAAAGTATATCTCTCATTTGATTCACACGTGTTACGTATATTTTTAAAAATACTAGAAAATTTTGTTTTCAGTTTGAATCGAAAATACAAAAGAAAAAAATTTAAAACTACGAGTAAGCTTTCAAAGATAAATTAGAATAACCTTCACAAGAACATCTAAGTGATTAGATTATCGAACAACCTTTGCAATTTTTGAACGGAAGTATTACTTGGTGAGCTGGACAATAAATCGCTTGATCTTCCTCAAATCCACTTGGACGCCTAATCTTGCAAGCCAAGTAGTTAGCTCCTGCTGTGGTAATGGCTGCCATATTGTCCATTGGTGAAGGGCTAGCCTCGAGTAGACCTCTAGCTGCTGCTCGCATAGCATCACTTCGGTTCATGAAAACACCTTTGTCTATCATATCGTCAATTCTATCCACAATAGCCTTAGGTAAGCGGACCGTAACAATAATTTCCATGCAAACGCCTCAATTACAATAGTATACTACCGTCAATTTATACATAACGCTGAATAGTGTTTTTAAACTCAAACATTGTAGAAAAAATTATAAAATTAATTTAACTCTTGAAAAATGCCAATATTTTGACCAATTGGATGCCTTTTTGGCCTATTTGAAAGACAGCAGAGCAACTTTTTTCCCGTTATAGCATACTATTTCTAAGTAAACAGGAGATTACTGAGTTTATGGAATTTAAACAAGCGATAATAGTTAGAGAAGACCTTAAGATAAGCGTTGGAAAATTAGCAGCCCAGGTAGGCCATGCTGCTGTTTCAGCCGCAGAAAAAACGAGGAGAGAGAAGCCGGTATGGTTTAAAGCTTGGATGAAAGAAGGGCAGCGGAAAGTTGTTCTAAAAGCAAAAGATGAAAATGAGCTAAAAGAAATTATGGCAAAGGCCTTAAAACTCGGGCTACCATATGAGCTAATAGTAGATCGCGGCTTGACAGAGCTCCCTCCGAATGCTGTTACAAGTCTTGGTATAGGGCCGACGCCCGAAGAGCTTGTGAACAAAGTAACTGGCTATCTCCCATTGCTTTAATGATAAGAATGAGTGCTCCTTTAGAAGTTCAACTCGGGCTAGAAGTTTTCTTGATAAAAAGTATGTTTTGAAATATTTTCAATTTCTCGCTAATAGAACCAGTAGTTATTTAAAATCAGGCTACGAACTTCTTCACCCTTATTTCGTGCGTAAAGCTCAGCGATGTGTTTTCTTTTATACTCAGCCCTTTTGCTATCTCTTTAGGTATTCTCAAAACTTTAGAATTTCCCACTTTGTTATAAGAAACATTTTATTTAATAGTTAAGATATTTTATACCATGCCAAATGAAATTTTAAAAAATCAAATAATACACAAAATTAAGAATTTCTTATATAATCGAGATGAAATTACTTTCGCTTACCTATTCGGTTCTATTTCAGAGAACAATAAATTCAACGATGTAGACTTAGCAATTTATGCTAACAAGGAAGTAGACAAATGGTATGATATCAAGCTCTCTCGAGAGTTGGAGAAGGAGATTAAATTCCCAGTGGATATAGTATTTCTAAACAAAGCTTCTGATTCCCTGACATACCGTGCTTCTAAGGGCATACTTATTAAAAACACTGATGATGATTTTAGGGTTAATTTTATTACAAAAGTATGGAAGAAGTATTTTGATTTTAGACCAAAACTTTATGAATTTGCTAAAGAGGCTACAACATGAGAGTTAACAAAGATAAACTAGCCTCGATAACTGGAGAAGTGAAGAAAGCGCTTGGAGTTTTAAAGGAATACCAGGTAGAAGATGAAGAAACTCTCATACAAGATTTAAAAGCCTTAGGGGCAATAAAATATTACTTTATTCTAGCAATTGAAGCGTGCGTTGATATTTGCAATCATATTATAGCCAAGGAATATTCTGAAGCGCCTGAGAGTTATGCTGATTGTTTTAGAATTCTTAGAGAAAAAGGGATTATTTCAAATGAGCTCGCTGAGAATTTAATGAATATGGCTAAGTTTAGAAATTTACTCGTTCATCTTTACTCTAAAGTAGATAATAAGAGACTATTTAGTATATTGAAGGAAAATCTATCTGATATTGAAAAATATCTCGCTGAAATAAACCAGAAATATCTTAAATAAACTGATTCATGGTTTTCATTACATGGGCTTCTAATCAAACAGCAAAAGATGAAAAATGAACTAAAAAGAGATAGTAGTTGATATAAATTCACCCGAATGCTGTTACAAGTCTTGGTATAGGGCCGACGCCCGAAGAGCTTGTGAACAAAGTAACTGGCTATCTCCCATTGCTTTAATGATAAGAATGAGTGCTCCTTTAGAAGTTCAACTCGGGCTAGAAGTTTTTTCAACAAAAACTCCTGGAGTAAATGGAGTTATTAAACAATTAGTTGAAGATTTTATTGTAGAAGAAATAACGCCCGAAGGAATTATTTTAAAGTCAAAAATTTGGAATGAACCTGAACCAACTTTTTCAGAAGTTGTTGGAGATCAAATTCATTTTACACTAGAAAAGTTCGATTGGGATACACTAAGAGCTATCCAATTTTTAGCAAAGAAATTGTATGTTAGCAAGAAACGCTTTGGCTTTGCTGGAACAAAGGATAAACGAGCAATTTCTGTTCAACAGATTAGTACTTGGAATATTGACCTGGAAAGATTGGAACAACTTTCAATTAAAGGACTAGAAATTCGTAATATCAGAAAATCAGATAAGCGAATTCAACTTGGCGATTTACAGGGGAACAGATTTACAATAACAATCAGAAACATCGATCTATCTTGTGAAGAAACTAAGACGTATCTTGAGAAAATAACTGAAGAAATTGCAAAGAACAATGGAGTTCCAAATTTTTTTGGTGTGCAAAGATTTGGAACAAGGCGACCAGTGACCCATTTAGTTGGTTACCAGTTAATAAAGGGGAATATCAAAGAGGCGGTTTTGGTTTACTTATCAAAATGGTTCCCAACTGAAGGCAAAGAGTCAATCGAAGCTCGAAAATTTCTAGAAGAAAATCCTAGTGAATTTAAGGTTGCTCTAGAAAAATTTCCTTCTCGATTAAAGTATGAGCGAACTTTGCTCGCGCACCTTTCAGAAAAACCAAATGATTTTTGTGGGGCCTTAAGAAAGTTGCCAAGAAGTTTGCTCAAAATGTTTGTGCATGCATACCAATCATATTTATTTAATCGGATTTTAAGCAAAAGAATTAGAAGGCAAATATCACCGTGTGAAGCGCAGATTGGTGATGTAATTTGTACGGTTAGTCCAAACGGACTTCCAGATCGCAAAACTTTGACTGAAGTTACAGGATCAAATTTAGAAGAAGTTAATAACCTTGTTAAAAGCAATCAAGCCTTAATAACAGCGCCACTAATTGGATATTTTGTTCCACTCTCTAAAGGTGAACTTGGTCAAATTGAAAGAAAAATTCTTGATGATGAAAAAATCCAACCTAAAGATTTTCAAATTAAATCATTGCCAGAGGCAAGTTCAAAGGGCGAGCGAAGAGAGATTTTGCTCCGAGTTAGAGATCTAAAAATTTTAAAAGTCGATGAAGATGATAAAAATTCAGGCAAAGCAAAAGCAGTTATACAGTTTATTTTGCCAAAGGGATGCTATGCAACAACTGTTTTGCGGGAGTATCTTAAAGCTCAAAACTTAATCCAGTATGGTTAACTCTGGTTTCTAACTTCATTAATCACAATTTCACTAGGATTATCAAATGTTGAAATAATTTTTCTAACCAATTGCTTTTGCTTATTGGAATTACGAATTAAATCAAGAGCAAGTTTTGTTATTTCAATTGGATTTGTCGAATGAAACATTAAACCTAGATTTATTAAAAATTTATCAACTGCTAGCAACTCTTCAGGATAGCAAGAAATTGTAGGGCAGCCTAAGATCGATGCTTCTCTGCACATAGTGCCTCCCGCACCGATAATTAATGAAGCATAACTCAATAAACTCAATGTATCTACAGCCCTTTTAGGAATAATCGCATTTTTTATTATTTTTCTAGCGAGCTCAGCTTGCTCTTGTGTTCTAGGAAATAATATAAACTGTCCATTCTGGATTTCCTCTTGGAGTAATTTTAAAACATTAAAAAGAGGACTAGCCTTTTCAAGGTACGCTGCTAATACTGGCTCAAACCGAATAACTAATATCGGTTTTATATTATCTATTTCTAATTCATCTAATACCCGTGGATTAGGAGTAAACTCAGAGATATGAGCCATTTCGCAGACTCCATAGAATTGAGCAATTTTCGCAGGGCTGGCCCCGCATTCAATTAACGCATCTTCAGTGATAGCTTTAGGAGCTATTATTTTGGTTGTTAAAGGGAAAGTTAGTTTATTAACAGCTAAAGATTTATCATTGTCAGTAATATTAATTGCAGGAATTGCAAGTCCAAAAGCAACTCTGGAAAGTTCAACAGAGCATTTAGAAATGGCTAAGTCCGGCTTTTCTTTTGTAATAAAATCGGTTAGCTCAATTATTCTTTTCATGCTTTCAATGAGTTTGCCCTCAGGTGTTTTCCCGCCATGTTTGCCGACTGGAATATAAGGCAACCTAAAGAGCTCAAGAAGATCAAGAATGGGCCCATAATCTCTAGCTGTGAGTAAAATTTCATACTGATGTTTTAGTCGTTGAATTATATTTTTGAAAAAATGAACATGTGGTGCGTTACTAACATCAATCCATATCTTCGCCATCATCTCACCATAAGGGCTAGCGATACTACTAGAATTCCAAATACAATGCCTATTAACCAAATTCTAGTTACTACCTCTTTTTCGCTTAACGGGTCCTTTTGAATGAAAAGCCTAATCAAAGACAAATAACTGCCAGCCGGAGCAATTAATTTTCCATCGTTAGTTACTTTGGTCGGAAGATGTTGATGGCGAACTAAAATTCCTTTTGCAGTCCAAAATTTAAGGAACATATCGATAAAATAAGGGATCATCACAATAAGGCCTAAAAACTCGAATTTCCCAACTACTGCGCTTACAACAATAATAACCCCAATTAAAGAAGTGCCAATGTTTCCTGGAAAAATTTTTGCAGGATATTTATTATACCAAAGAGAAGCAAGAAGTACCCCACAGCTAACAACTAAAATAAATGCACTTTCACTTGCTCTTAAAAATATAGAAACTATCCATAAACTAAAGCATGCAATTGCTCCCAAGCCTGCCTCTAACCCATTTAGCCCTGCTAGCATATTAGTTCCATTTATTGCAATCATCAACCATATGGAAATTAATAGCCAGTAGGAAAAATCCAAATCAATAGTCAAGCTGGGCAATGTAATTGCAGAAGATGGATAAATTAACATTAATGGAATTACAAATAAAATTGGCAACGAAAGCTTAATCTTTGCATTTAGATCAAACAAATCATCCAAAATTCCAAACGTACCTGCAAGTAAAATAATTGATAACACAATCGCCAATTTTTTTAAATCGAAAACTTGGAATACTAATCCAATTGAAAAAGCAACAATGAGCCCAACTAAGATCCCAAGCCCACCCATCTTTGGAACATTTGCGCGGTAGGGCTTATGTAAATCAACTCCGACAATTCCTGCTCTAGCTAGCTTTTTAATTAACCAAGGCATAAGCAGAAACGTTGTAATAAAAGCAACTGCTCCGCATGCTGCGCTAATAAGTATTTCTGACGTAACATAACCCCGCGCTATAGAGATACATCGTTAGAAGAGTGATTAACCATAAAATAAAATTTGGGCCTGCTTCAATAAAGATTATTAAGTGACTCATTAGGAAAGCATAAACTCCTATAAAAAACCAATTTCTTTCGCTGAGCAATTTATACCCAAATCCACTTAAACCTCCTAGATAAATCATTGTGATAATCACTCCAATTATCCCAAAATCAAGCATGGAGGGCCCTATTAACGTTGAGGTTAGGCTCATTTTATATCCAAAAACGACTTCACTAACTATTTCACCTGCTCTTGGAGTTCCAAAGCTTGCGGCTCCATAGGTCAAGCCAAATGGCCAACTCATCTTTATTATTTCACCAAGCACGTAAAGTGTAAATCCTGCGCGATAAAATAATAGTTGGACCGGATCGAGATGCCAAATTTGCCACATCATTGCCTTTTTAACGATATAACCGACTATTGTAATTAAACCAATGAGAAACAAAAAAATTAAGATCATCTCCCTAAAATTTATAATTTTTTTATACCAGCTAACAATCGTTGCAATTAATAAAATTCCAGTTACTTCAAATCTAAATCCGAGTAATGTAAAAACAAAA
>JACRDV010000117.1 GCA_024860865.1 Methanobacteriota archaeon
AACATCTGCTTAGTTACGATCGGGCGGGATATATAGGGTGATTAGCTCTGTACCCTTCCCTACCATCGATTCTAACGTCTCTAGCTGTTTCTTAAACCAATAGCGTTCCCTTGAAGTGATTTTTTTAGCCATTTTTCATCGCTTTTTTACTTGATTGTTGGTATTGTTTTTTAATATACCTAGGTCGATATAAACTTCTGAGGATATTTAATGCAGCGTTCAACTCATATAGTATGAGTTTTTTAATTCATGAATTGAATATAATACCCATCTAATCCACGGATCTAGTCCTTTTGAATAAAAAAACCTTTGTAATCTTAAAGTAGTTTCCCCAACATTGCTTTATCACATTAGGAAATTGATACTAAAGAATTGAAAAAATCTTTCAAAGAAGCGTTTGAAGAAATTTACAAAATAGCCAAGAAACATAATGTCTTCAAAAAGAAGAAATTAGATGTTGCTATTGATTTACATGATTGGCTTTATTATGGGAATAAAAATGACTTTATGGTTTGTAAAACTAAGCCACAAAAGGGAACAACACACTGCTTCAGATTTGCTACTGTGAATATTGTAGAAGGCGGAAGTTTGTAAGAAAATTCACCAAAAATCTCAATCATAATTCTGAAGATTTCTAGTAATTTTATTACTCTGAGTCTCCAATAGATTTATCAACTTTGCCAACTACTGATAGAGCCCAAAGTATTGAGAAAGTTCTAAACCACCTCAATTATTATCCTCCTTCCAACCTTGAAAATTGCAACTTCCTCGCCGCCCTTTATACCGAGGTTTTTTTCTATATCGCTTGGAATTCTCAAAACCGTTCCTCTGGCGCTTTTCGACAGCTTCCTGTAAAGCTTGAGAGGCTCGCCCCAAACCCCAAGTTTTTTTGCTAGGTTTATCATTTTTTGCCCCTCGTTTTCATTTATGAACTCCTCCCCGCAATTGGTGCAGCGCTCCCCTTTCTCTACGAACACGTATCCTTCTATTTGTGATATGATATCTTCTACCGGTACTAATCTTCCTTTTTCGCATGCAGGGCATTTTTTTTCTTTCATGTTCCTTCAGCTCCTGTTATTACAAATATAGTTTCGAATTCTTCATAGTAAACAAATATTATTTTTCTTGAAACTTCTTTACTTCTGACATACGCTTCATATTTTTTCTTTCCAACCCTGTTAATTTTATGCGCGTTTTTTATTGCATCTCGCAGGTCTGTGTAATCCCAGTCCCATTTTTTCATCCATGTGTTTTTGAAGTGCTTGCTTGCAGAGAGCTCGCAGGTTTCGATATCATACATTATTTCACTATATAATGTAGTGAAAATCATTATATTTAAGTTTATTTGTTAACGTGGCTTTGGGACATAATTAAGCATTCCATAACTCAATAGCGGATATCCCATCTATATGTTTCAAATAGCACAGCCGCTTGAGATTATAATCGCACGCCATTGTAAATGCCTCCTGTTTTCTTCGCAAATCAATTCTCTTTCGCAGCGGGATAGAAAAATCAGCTAGGCCTTGCTACCTTTCTTCTTCAAAGTAATTCCTTGCTTAGGATATATCCTTGGAACAGCACCCAAGCTCGCAACGAGATTGCAGTTGTGCCTTGAAAGAAATGCAGAATCAGCTGCTACCAAATCAATTCTCTCGTAACACTCAGCAGTCTCGGAGAGAAGAGTCCCAAAGTAAGGCGATTCATGATCTTATGAATCAGCAAAAACAATGGCTGAGAAAAGCTTGTAAGTGGAGCCGACCATTGCAATCATTTTCTCATATCCTTTCTTTTCTCCATTCCTAAAGTCTTTCTCCCAGTTCTGCTTAATTGAAGTTGGCAAGCCACTTCCATCTGGGCTGAATTTTTCCTCTTTATCGCTCACCGGTTCTTGAGTTAACCTAAAAATCTCTTTTAATATTAACGTTACAAGAGGATCTTCATAGTCCCTTTCAATTGTTTTGTAAGAGAAGGCCTTGGCTATCCTCATCTTTTCTTTGAAAAGGAGTACCAGGCCTTCTGCTGTTCGGTTAGAGGCGCAGAAGTACTGCTGCATTAGCATGGCTTTTGCTGAATCTGATGGATGGTTTTGCGGTCTTCTAGGAGATTTCTCCAACATCTTGTTTATGCCGAGCCTTAAAGAGGCTTCTTCCACTGCATCCCTAATTAGCAAAAGCATATCGTTAATTTCGTTTATCTGAGCTTCTTATCACCTGTACGCTAGACCATCCTTCTATAGTTGACAAACCTGCTCTGTTTTTGTCCATTATTTCAGCGGCTTCCTTTAGTAGCTCTATATCCTTGACCTTTTGCTGAGCCCTACTCTGAATCCATAATTTGAATGCCTGAGTGGCTGCTTCGCCAATCTTAAGTCCAGCTCTGACAGCTTCTGCCTTCAGGTTTTTAAAAACTTGTTCATCTACGTCTTTTATCACAACAGCTGAAGACATCCCATTCACCATTATTTTTTAATATACCTAGGTCGATATAAACTTCTGAGGATATTTAATGCAGCGTTCAACTCATATAGCAGCAGTTTTTTTCATTTGGTCCTTAAGTTACTTTTATTATAAAATTAGCTTTACATTTGCATTAGTTGCAGCACTTGGGGCTTATTTGCCTGATTTAGTTTATTTTAGGCATAGAAAATATTTACATAATGTTTGGGTTTTAATTGGTCTTTCTCTTTTGGTTTTATATTTTTCAGATGAATTTGTTGCAATAATTTTTGGATTGAGCTATTTTTTGCATTTATTGCTTGATGCTGTTACTAGAGTTGGAGTAGATTTATTTTGGCCAATAAAATTTTTTACTTTTGGAGGGCCGCTCAGAGGCGGATCAATTTTTGATGATGTGATATTGCTAGCTTTCGTGTATGGCGGA
Organism: Methanobacteriota archaeon; assembly: GCA_024860865.1. Taxonomy (GTDB): domain Archaea; phylum JACRDV01; class JACRDV01; order JACRDV01; family JACRDV01; genus JACRDV01. The sequence continues at coordinate 2,881 of JACRDV010000117.1, forward strand.
ATTTACTTTTTCATTAAAATATTGATCTAAAATTAGCATTATTTGCTTTCCTTATTTGCGCTATATTTGCAAAACTGGCGTTCAAAAACAGAAAATTAGAGAAATTTTGATTTGGTTTAATTACTCTTTAGCCACCTTTAGTGAAGAAATAATCTGCTCCCAAGGAAATTCTCTCAGAAGATTATCTCCATATAAAGTCTGCTCTAAAAACCTAGCGCTAAAAGCCCCGGTTAAATCTAAAAAGCCCCTTTCTCCACCATGAGCAATTGCTTCGGTAATTGCTCGTATTTGCAATCCGACTAAAACCATTCTAATACGATCTTGAAACTCCTGCTTTGCTTGGGTTTTTAAATTTATATAACTCATTTTAATTTCGTACAAACCAGAGCCAAGTGGTCGCTTTGAATCATAAACATGTGCGGACTTCATTAGAAGGTCGATAAGCTCCATGTACTTATGAGGATCCAATCCAAATCTTTCCGCCTCTTTACCCAACCATTCAAATGCTGAATCAATTGTTTCAAATTCTTTACCAGCTATCCAACTCAAAGCTTCACGCCGTTTTCTGTCCTCTTCCCGCTCAAGTATTGGGGTCATAAGTTCACCCTACAATAAGATTAATTACTAGAATTGGTAAATATAATTTTGGTAAATATAATTTTGGAACTCAACGTTTATAAAACCATCCCCTAGCATATAGCAACCCAATTAAAGTTATAGAGGCAAAAACTAAAATATTACCAGTAAACAATAATGAGATTGAAAGCTGTATATAACTTAGATACCAAATCCAAACTCCCGCTCCTAAAAAGCAAATTAGAATAACTGTAAAAGTTAATCTATATGGCTTAACTTTTAAAACTCTA
>JACRDV010000118.1 GCA_024860865.1 Methanobacteriota archaeon
CAGAGTGCTTCTGTGTCCTATCCGAGCTAGACCACAGGGGCTTGAGCAGTTGTTCAATCGTTTATTATAGGTTTGACGGGATAGACCAAATTTTTTCATATATTTATTTTAAGCTTGCTTTTTAAGTTATTTGTGCCATTTTTTGTACATAACAATTTTTAGTTATAAACGAAGCAATTTTTGAAATAAATTCACTAATCCACCGTGGATAGTTACAGGGAGCCCATCCACAGATAGTTCAGGCTTTTTTGTAATACCGTCAACCGCACCTGCATCGACCATTGCTCGAGTCATGTTTTCCTCAACAACATCTGAATGGATTAAATTCTGTTTTAAAAGTGCCGAGAGCATGGTTACAACTCCATAAGCTCCCCAATTAGAAACTCCTGCTACAACCAATTCATCTGTCTTGACTGAGCTTGCAATTCCGCTTTGGCATGGACAAATGCATTTTTCCCCAAATTGAATTGCTTCTCTAACAGTTTCTTCAACATTACCCATGCCTATCTCATTCCCACCATCACCAATTCCAATTGTAAGAATTTTATTTTCTTGAGCCATTTCGAATAAAAAATCAATTTTTGCAGTAAAATTAGAGATATCAATGCCACGCATGTTATGATAAATGCCTTTTATATTCCATCCTGGGCGCTCAACAGCAACCAATGCACTTGGCTTGTATTGAGTTATAATTTCTTCTGCAAATTCCTTAGGATTTTCAAATGGAAAAGCGATTACAGGTGACTCTAGCCCAAATACTTTTAATGGAGCTTGAACAATTTTGACTAAGTGGGGATCGGACAAAAACACAGTATTTATGCCCAACCCTTCGCTCAAGGCATTCGCAAATACCGCACACCCAGATGGACCATCGGTTTCTCCAGTTTGATTAGGGAGAATAGTAAATCCAGTTGCAACTAAAACTGTGCTATTTTTTGGCAACTCAGCTAGTCTACTAGCTGCTCGAAAACAAAGAGGATTTTTTGATATAGCTCTAGCAGCATCATAAAGCTTAGTCACATTTCGACTAGCCAAATCTAAGCAAACTAATCGATCAATTGCTTCAGAAAAATTTTCAAAAGCGCTCGAGGTCAAGCTTAAGTTTCTCCATATTTTTAATTACAGAATGCGCGGTCATATCAAGGGAAATTGGAGTGATCGAAATAAAATTTTCTATAAACACAGCATGAACGTCAGTTCCAGCTTCTGCATCTTTTTCAAGTATTTCACCATTAATAGTGAAATATGTCCCGCCTCTATCATCAGTCCCTTGTGTTAAAAATGCTTGATACATTCTTCTAGCAAGTTTTGTTACTACAATTGGAGTTTTATCCGTTGCATTATGGGGAATATTTACATTGAGCAAATCTACTTCGGCGGGCAAGCCATTTTCTAAAACCCATTTCGCAATTTTCTCAGTGACCTTTTGAGCGATTGAAAAATCGAGCTCAGCAGCAGACTCAGTCCGTTTGGTCCGCTTAATTTGAAGTGAAACAGCAATAGCGGGTATACCTCCATTAGCGGCTTCCATTGCAGCAGCAGTTGTGCCGGAAGTAGTTAATTCCATGCTTAAGTTTTCACCAATATTTATACCGGAAACAACTAGGTCTGGTTTTGTTTTGAATACAGCAAGTATCCCAAGAATTATACAATCAGTTGGAGTTCCAGTTACAACATATCCTTTCGTCCCATCAAGCAAATTCATTTCTGAAATACGAACTGGATGAAAAAGAGTAATTGCTCTGCCCACACCGCTTTGTGGAGTTGCTGGTGTAACAACCGCAATATTCCCCAGCCCTTCAACAGCATTTTTGGCTGCAACTAGGCCAGGAGATCCTATTCCATCGTCATTAACTATCAAAATATTTTTCATAATATTCACCTTTATGGTCTAATTATTCACTTTTATGGTCTAATCTGCATGGCAATTTCTTATATTTAGATTCTAACTACTTTCTCATTACTTTTTTATAGTGAGCAATATAATTCAAATAGGGTCCTCTTTGCCACTTGCTCAAAGGCTTGGAGTTTTGTATCGAATAATCGGCATTGTATTGATATTTTTGTCTCTTTTTAGCTACCCATGCCTAGCACAGGAGAAAAAATTTGATGTGATAATTGTACGAAGCGACATCTCAATCGACTGGATAGTAGCCCAAGCTTATGCCCAAAAAATGAAAATCCCTATTTTAACTGCTGAAGAAGATTACCTGAGCCAAGAAGCGCAAATCGAGTTATATGGCTACAAGCAATTTGGTTGGACCAAAATTTTGGTAATAGGCGGATCAAATGCAGTTTCTGATAATATTGTTAATGAATTAAAAGCTTCTGGATTTGAAATTCAAAGAATTTGGGGGCTCCACAGATATGAAACGGCCGCAAAAGTTGCAGTTGAACTTTGGCAAAATCCAAAGACAGTTGTTGTTACAGATGGAGAAAAGTTCGAGGCAACCTTAGCTGCAGCAAGGATAGCACGGGAGTTAGAAGCGCCAATTCTTTTAATAAAAAAAGATGATTTAACAGAAGATACCAGACGTGCTCTTCTTGAATATCTCAAACCAGATGAAGCTATTATAATCGGTCCAGTTTCAGAGAGCGTTGAAAAGGAGCTAAGAGGAATTGCAAAAAAAGTAACCCTCATTGGAAGAGACATTGAAAGCACGCAATTGCTAGAGCGAACTAAATTTCCAATTTGGAAGGACCCTAAGTTAATGGCGGTCCTCGGACTAATCTCCGGCATTGTTCTGTCTGTCCTAATAGTGTTTGGAGTTTCATTTATTCGAACAAGAAGGCTAAAGGCAAAGGAGCATTTACCAATAGCACTGCTGACTGAGGAAGAGCGCAAAGTTGTTGATGAAATAATAAGAGCAGGTGGAATTCTCAAGCAAGAAAACCTACCTGACCTTACAGGTTTTTCTAGGCCAAAAATTAGCAGATTGATTTCAGACCTTGAGGTTCGAGGCATACTTGTTCGGGAGAAGGATGGAAAATCATACCGACTTAGTTTTGAAAAACGCTTCAAAACTTGAACGAATATTTTAATCTGCTTTTTATGAGATAAATCCTTGAGAACCCGATGAAAGCGTTTGAAAGCGTTCTAGAGATTTTCACAAGGTCTATAAACCATAGTATCTTCTATTATTTGTCTGACACAATCGTTTCAAAATTAGCCTTAAATATAGATATCTTAGATATTGAGTGGGGCAATTAAATTGAATTTTACAGAATTAAAAAAATTTATTGAAGATTCGAGCGCTAAAATTGTTGTAGTTGGATTAGGTTATGTTGGTCTTCCAACCTCAGCATTATTCGCGAGAGCTGGTTTCGATGTTACTGGAACTGATATCAATAGAGAGTTAATTGAGAAGATAAATCGAGGACAGTGCCCCGCGGTTGAACCAGGGCTTTTGGATTTAGTTGTGAAAGCTGTTAAGAAAGGTAAACTAAAAGCCGATAGCGATACTGTTTCGGCAGTCGAAAAGGCAAATGTGGCTGTAATAGTCGTAAATACACCAATTCAGGGCTCAGATATTGATTTAATGCCTCTGGAGGAAGCATCTAAAGCTGTTGGAAAAGGCTTACAAAAAGGAACTTTAGTTGTTATTGAGAGCACAATTCCACCTAAAACCACTGAAGATTTCGTGATTCCAATATTAGAAGAACAATCAAATTTAAAAGCTGGATATGATTTTTGGGTTGCTTATTCTCCTGAACAGGCGATTCCTGGTAAATTTTTAGATGAAATGCGAAATCAACCCAGAATTATTGCTGGAATAAATCCTGAAAGCACAGAGCTTGCTGCTACCTTATACAAAAAGATAGTTGATGCCAAAATCGTTGAAGTAAATAACCCGGCTGTTGCTGAGCTCGCAAAAATTTTACAAAATACTTATCGAGATGTTAACATTGCACTGGCAAATGAAATTGCATTAATATGTGAAAAACTTGGAATTGATGTCCATGAAGCAATTGAGCTTGCTAACATTCATCCAAGAGTGCATCTTCACAAACCAGGAGCCGGTGTTGGCGGACCTTGTATACCGAGGGACCCACTTTTTCTAATTGAAAAAGCAAGGGAAGTGGAAGTTAAACCAAGATTGATTGAGCTTGCGCGCCAGATAAACGAAGAGATGCCTGACCATGTGGTTCGCTTAACATTAGAGGCTTTTGAAGAATCAAAAAGACAAATTGCTAATGCAAAAATCGCAGTGCTCGGAGTGGCGTATAAAAAAGATGTTAACGATGTTCGAGCCTCACCTGCTAAACCTATCATTCAAGGCTTACTAAAACATGGGGCTGAAGTCGTTGTGCACGATCCTTATTGTAACGAAACCTTTGGCGGAAAGCCCGCAAAAACGCTTGAAGAAGCATTAGATTATGCAGCTGCCGCAATTATAGTAACTGACCATTCAGCTTATGAAAGGATTAACATCGATTACCTAATGGAACACATGCAAAACGTGACTATTGTCATAGATGCTCGTGGAGTACTACCTTCTGTGTCCAAACCAAATCTGGTTTTCAAAAGGATTTAAAATTTGCATTTTTTGCAAGATAAAACATTTTTTGCGAAATAAAATTAGTTAATTTCTTATATCGTTCGCTCTAAGTTACTGAGATATCCAATACTCTGTATAGCAAACTGGAGTCAAAATGGGAAGCATATTATATATAGCGCTATTCTTTGCCTTTGAAATTATCATTGCGATAACCATGGGCATTGCGCTATCTAGTATTTTTGGTAAAAGAAAGAAAAGCCTGACAATTTTGAGCTTATTTGTGCCTATCTGGTCAGCAATGGTAATATTTGCTGTGATATACTTTTGGATTTTTAGTGTGCAAATTTCTGGAACTGAACCTTTTATTTTGTATTTAGCTTTAGCTGTAATATCTTGGGGGCCAATTCTCGCTCTACTTTTTAATATGTTTTTATTTCCTATTGTTAGAATACATAAGTGAAAACTGTTTGATCTGACGGGATAGTATTGAATATTCTGGTTTTTGAATATGCTGTTGGTGGAGGATTTAAAAAAGAGATTGATCCATGGATACTTGCTGAAGGCTATGCGATGTTTTCAACAATTGCTAGTGGATTTAAAAAAGCAGGTCATATAATTACTGGATTGGTTGACAATAGATTCTACGCTTTAAAATTCTTGGATGAACAAATTAAAGTTGAGCCGGGTAAACATCTTGAAAAACTAAAAAATGCAACTAAAGAATGTGATATTGATGCTGTTTTTGTTATAGCTCCTGAGTCAAATTCTGAACTTTATTTTGCAAGCAAAATAATAGAGGATAACGGCATTGTTTTACTTGGGAGTTCAAGCGAGGGTATTAAAACAACTTCAATTAAGGCGCATACATATCGAATTCTTAAAAATAAAGTGCCATTGCCTCCAACAAAGATAACGACTTTTAAACTAACTGAGGCAAAACTTGCAGTTAAAGAGGTTGGAGGCTATCCAGTTGTTGTAAAATCAGTTGACGGCGTTGCTTGTTCGGGATTGAGTTTTGTTAAAAATGATGCGCAACTTTTGCAAGCGCTGATAAAAACAAATAAAATTTCAAAATTTCAATATTGCTTAGTTCAAAAATATTTAGAGGGTATACATGCTAGCGTAAGTTTAATTTGCAACGGGCACTCTGCATTTCCGCTTTCACTTAATCAACAATTTATTAAACTTAATCTCCCAGAAGCTGAATCGAAATATTTTGGA
>JACRDV010000119.1 GCA_024860865.1 Methanobacteriota archaeon
CCGAAAACACTAGCTACTGCCATGCCAGCAACAATTAGTCCAGGATAAATTTCCTTTGTGTACTCAACAACTGCTTTCTCTGCATTCTCAGCATCCATCCAAGAGTGGCCCTTTATCTCAATTCCATTGAGCTTTTTCGCAGCTATAGCTGCAACTGAAGCTTCATGTCCAGTAGCATCTATCACTATCCTTGATTTTATGGAAAGAGGATCAAAGCATGTCAGATTTTTAGGCAAGAGAGAAGTGAAGAACCAATTAATAACTATGCCTGCAATTCTGTTCTCTTTTACAATTATGTCCTCGGCAATCATATTGTTAAAGAGCTTTACACCAGCATCAGAAGCAGCAGAGAGAAGTTTTGAAACTCCTTCAAGCGAGTCTCCGATGTAAAGGTAACTGTTCAGTGGCTTCAGCTTTATTCCAAACTCTCTAGCAATTTTATCAGCTGGCTCCTCAATCAAAAATTTTGGAAAGGCTAATCCACCTTGCCAGAGACCACCGCCAGCATGAACATTTCTTTCGAGTAAAACTACCTTAAAGCCTTGCTTGGCTAAATAATAAGAGCAAACCAATCCTGCAGGACCAGCGCCTACAACCACAACATCTGAATTTGAATACGCAGCCAAATCGTTTAGGAATTCTTTCGTTATTTCTTGAGTTATTTCTGCCTCGTCTATCATGAATTTCACCCCTCAATTTAAGCTAATTGTTTGATAACTAACTTTATTTTAACTGACAGCCTATAAAGATTTTTTTATTAGGCCTTATTTTGCCTCAACTGGGACTTCTTTAGGCTCTAATTTATCATAAATAAAGGCTCTGAATTTAGTTTCATATTTTTGAAGCGAAATAATTAACCATACTTCCTTTGGCCAGAGTTTCATGGCTTCTATGTCATAGCCACTTGGATATGCCGCAAACTCAGGATGGGAGTGATAAAATCCAACTAGCTCTAAACCCTCTTTATCAGCCATCGAGACAGCATTATAGATTTCGCGAGGATCGATGTCAAAGCGAGTTGTCGATTCTAATCTATTTTTAGCATGAACAACCTTTTTTACAAGGATTTCTCCATCATTTTCTTTCCCGAAAAGAAAACCACAGCACTCAATTGGAAAAGTCTTTTTGGCTGCGTCTTCCAGTTCTTTGAGCAACTCTATGGGTACAACAAGCTTTTGGCTCATTTTCAATTTCCCTTCACTGATTTGCTAAAAAGTATTAACTCCCGTTCAGAGTTATTTAAATATACTCTAAATTTAATGAATATAAATTTTAGAGTTTCGTTACGTAAAATAGTCAGAAAGATTCTCATGATAACGGTAGGATTTTCCCCGCACTGGATTGAAGCATTGGAGCACATGGAAAAGGAAATGAAAAAACATGATGTAATAGTGCTTGAAGAACCTCAGAACCTTGCCTTCGAAAACATGTTAAAGGAAAAGATCAGCACAGATGAGTATTTGGGTTACTTATTCAATGATACTTATAATCTTTCTCCAGCATTTCCGAGATTCGCGAGAGAAATGTGCGAAATTTTAAGGAAGCTATACAAAGAAGGAAAGATAATCGATCAAGAAGATCCTTACTATCTTGTTCTTGAGGGGATATACCGAACAATTGATACAAGAAAAGAAAACTCATCTTCTGGGGAAATCATCCAAGAAATTCTAAGAGACCCTCAAATGAAAAAAGTATATTTAAGTGAAAGTAGGGCGCAGGGCTTTCTTTTAAATTATTACAACAAGGTTCTAAGTGGTAGTTTTAATGATGTAGTAAAAAATGTAAAAGAGTTTGCAAAGGCAGATGCTGAGAGGATAAAATTAAGATTAAAAATGAGAGCAGAATCTATTTCGAATAAAATAAAAAAAGGCAAATACAAAGGAAGTATCTATGTCGAAGCAGGAGGCATTCACCTTCCATTACTTTTATACCTAAGAGAAAATCTTGGAGATGCTTTTAAGATCAAGCCAATTTTTCTCCTTGAAGAGCCAACCAGGGAAATGACAGCGGGCAGATTTCGTCATATCCTCCCTCCTGGAGATGTATTAACGCTGAGATATATGTGGGGAAAGATAAATGAAGAGCGAGATGATCTGCTTGCTGCGCGCAGCATAATACGGATTATGCTGTTAGAAAGATGGAAAGAAAAAGCGCCCTCTCAATTGAAGTTTCCGCATTTGAAAGAGGAAACAAAGTTAATTAAATCCGTTGGGAAATTGAGCCTCAAAGATTGTGAAAACTTATTCAAACAAATTAGAAAATAAGTTAACCTTCTAAAAAATTTTGTATTTTTAAATTTCTTAGTGGAATTTGCCAAAGTTGACAGCTAGCTTATCCATAATGCGCGTAATCATGCGCACTCAATCGGTATTCCTTTGCCCCTAACAATTACCTCATCATAAACTTTGGTTAAGCCCGCGTGAATACTTCTATCAATTTCTGGACTTCTTTTTCTCATCTATTATTCTAATGAGTTCATTAACATTCATGAAAGCATCAGCGATTATTCTCTCTTTTTCCTCTTTACCAGAAGGATTTAAGAAATTTGCAACCCACGTTGGGCCTTCTGCTGTTATGCTGCTGAACTTACTCCTTACGTTATCTATGCCTTCCGCAATCAATTTATCGTCTACATATGGAGCAATCTCAGCAGCTACGTCCTCTGGGCCACCTTTATAATTCGCAGTTATAGAATAAACGTCATAGGCGTCTTTTTCCTTGTATCTCTCCTTTAATGCGAATCCTTTCGTAGTTATACACCCAACTACGTCAGCGATTTTAATCCCTACTAAAGTTTCTCCGTCTCCGGGGAGTATTCCTATCAATTCGTATTCTAAATAATGTTCAAATGCTATATCGCACCCACGCATGGTTCTTGCGAGCAAATCTCGCTGTACTTGTTTATGTCTTCGCTCTCTCTCAAATTGGATACTCAAAAAATCTACAGAGATATTATACTCTTTATTATCAGCTGGTGAGATTATTTTTCTGTCGAAACTGTAGGGGATTATATTCCCCAACCTATCTTTTCTCGGCACATACCCGCGATCTTTGATTATCTCTACTATTGTTGCATAGGCAACGCTGTCAACTATGTCGGGGTTAACAGCGATATCTATATCAATTGAGACCATTTTCACTATTTCTATTATTTTCACCGTACGGTGAAACATATAAATTATCGAAAGTCTTCAATTTAAGTGAGAGTTTTACAAAGGAATTTTGCCCAGCCCTCCTGTTGCAGGGTATGAACTAAAAAAACAAGTTTTTGCGGTTGTATTGTTGCATCTAAAGAGGGGTTGTGGTGGTTTTTCTGCTTCGGCTATCACTAGTTGAGACTCTCGTGAGCCCTGGAGCCGAATAAAACTAGCTTTCCATCAACAGCGATAACTTTTCCGTGGGTCTGTGTTGCTGGAATGAGCACGTTTAGAAACTTTTCATTTTCTTCCATATCAACTATTTTCCATCTGTAGTTAGACTCGTAAAAGTGGGGATTAACCTTAGGTTTTAAGCAGCAAAGTAAAATTTGAAAATAAACAAAAAATCGACTTATGTGTTTTTGAATGTTTTACAACTAGATAGCTAGGCAGAATTCCTTCGCCAAATAACTCCGGCAGGCTTTAATTCATCAAGTAATTTTTTAAAAGCTTCAAAAGATGGTTCAATTGTTGGAGGCTTTATTAATTTCTCAGCAATGGTTTCTTGTGTTTTTAGACCATTACCTGTGATGTAAAGAACTATTTTTTCATCCCGATCGATTTCTCCTTCTTCTGCTAATTTCTTAAGAGTCGCTACTACAACTCCGCCAGCTGGCTCAGTGAATATTCCTTCAGTTTTAGCCAAGAGCTCAATTGCTCCCAAGGTTTCTTCATCTGTTGAAGCTCTACCAGTCCCGCCGGTATTTTTCATTGTTTGGATAGCATAATAACCATCAGCAGGGTCTCCGATAGCTAGACTTTTGCAGATAGTGTTAGGGTGTTCAACCGGTATTATCTCATCAGTTTTGTTCAACAGAGCTTGAATAATTGGGGAACAACCATTTGGTTGAGCTCCAGAAATTTTTACATGGTTTTCTTTGATCAGACCAACTCGCTCAAACTCTTGAAAACCTCTTCCAATAGAATGTAAAAGTGCGCCGCTAGCCATGGGTACAATAACATGGTCTGGAGGATTCCATCCTAGTTGTTCACAAACCTCAAAAGCCAGCGTTTTAGAGCCTTCAACATAATATGGACGGATGTTAATGTTAGCAAAACCAATGTTGCTAGTGACAGCCAACTCTGTAGCTAGTCTGTTGACTTGATCGTATGTTCCTTTAACAGCTACAATAATGGCCCCATAGGCCAGTGTTTGTGTTATCTTCGTAATCTCAAGACCCTCTGGAACGAAAACAAAACAAGGTAGCCCCGCCTTCGCGGCATGAGCTGCTAAAGCACCTGCAAGATTGCCAGTTGATGCACATCCTACTGCAGGCATACCAAATTCTAAGGCTTTAGTGACAGCAACGCTTGCAGGCCTATCCTTAAAAGAATAGCTTGGGTTAACCGCATCATTTTTCAAGTAAACTTCTTTTAGACCCAATTCTTTTGCGAGTTTATCCGCTTTCAGAAGCGGAGTAAACCCTGCTCCAATATCTACTATTTTGTCTGTATCGTCAATTGGAAGCAATTCGATGTATCGCCATAAAGTTGGCTTTCTTTTTTCAATTTTAGTTCGAGATATTGCGCTTGAAATTTTATCGTAATCATAAATGACATCAACTGGTCCGAAGCACAGCTGACAAGCATTCAGCACTTTTTTAGGATAGTGCTCTTTGCATTCTCTGCATTCAAGTCCTATTGCAAACATGTTATTTCTTCCACCAGCAGACTTCTCCTCCAAACTCAACCAAGCGCCTTCTGAGGTGGACATCCTTGAACCTCCCCCAAAGCCTTGGATCGATACGATCCAAAGCGACTTTAGTTTTAATACCTCGTTCTAAAGTGAATTTGCAATCTAAACTGCAAGGAATATAACCATAAGAACCGAGAAAGAATTCGTTAGGAATGTGCTTGCCACTTTGAAGGGCCTTTATCTCTTCTTTTGATATTTTTTCGCTGAGCTTTGAACCCTGCTCAAGAAAAGCTTTTACACAGCACTGTGGAATTCCAAACCAATCGCCTCTAGCTTTAGTATCTTCAGCTAAAGCTTCAAGATCACCCTTAACTTTAGCGACTAAATATTTCCCATTTTTATGTTTGTAAATGAGACCAAGATTTGTTATCAAAACCTCAAGATCTTTATCAGCATGTCTATTGATTTCAGCACCTTTTTTTATTCCCTCCTTTACCATAACTAAGTCTACAACTACACCGGGTTGTTCTTCAACCAAACTTTTTGCCATTTAGTGCGCTCCAATTTTTTCATTTTAAATTTAAAATTTTCAAGTACTTTCTTTAACTTTGATCCAAATGCCCCAAAGTTTTTCACTTTCTTTCTCAACCTTTAGGACCTCATGCCCGAGGGTTTTTATACTTCGTGGAATATTTCTGGAAGCTGGCTCATAATCAACAATCACTTTTAAAATCTGATTTGGTTCCATCTCTTCTACTTGCAGTTTTGTTTTAACATAAGTGTAAGGGCAAACATCTCCTCTTAAATCGAGTTCGACATCAGGTTTCATTAAAAGCCTCCTAAATTACACATACATGGCCGTATTCTAATTGTGAAACATCAGTGATAGTAGGATTCTCTCCACACACAGGGCATTTCGGATCTTTATTGATCTGAAATTCGTTAAAAGCCATGTTAATTGCATCATAAATCAATAATCTACCTTTGAGAAGAGTTCCTATTTTCAATATGTACTTTAGAACTTCAGTCGATTGTATTAGCGCAATAGTGCCCGGGACAGTTCCCAAAACTCCGCCTTCTTGGCAGGATGGAATCAATCCTTCTGGGGGCTGTTCCGGGAAAATACATCTATAGCAAGGTGTTTCGCCAGGTATAATTGTGGTGACTTGTCCTTCAAACCTAAAGACACTACCGTGGAATATTGGCTTCTTTTGAATTACACATGCATCATTTATTAAAAACCTAGTTGGAAAATTATCAGACCCATCGAGAACGGCATCATAATCTTTTATTATATCAAAAACATTTTTGGGAGTGACCATAGTTTGAAAAGTTTCAACTTTCACATTTGGATTTAAACTTTCTATGAATTCTTTGGCAGATTCAGTTTTTGGTTTTCCAATATCTTTAGTTAAATGAATGACCTGCCTTTGGAGATTACTTACATCAACTTTATCAAAGTCTATGACTCCAAGTGTTCCAATGCCGGCAGCTGCAAGATATATTAACGCTGGTGCACCAAGTCCGCCGGCACCAACTACTAAAATTTTGGCGCTCCTTAATTTCTTCTGACCCTTACCTCCAACTTCATTCAAAATTATTTGGCGACTGTATCTCTTAATCTCTTCTTCTGTGAATCCAAGCATTGAACTCCCTTATAAAAAATTTTAGATTATTAACCTCCAGAAACAGCTGGTAAGATTGAAACTTCATCATTATCTTTAAGCGGCGTTTTTAAACCACCAGTAAGCCGAGTATCTTTTCCATTTACAAAAACGTTTATAAACCTGCGAACTTTACCAGTTTTCTGGTCAATTAATCTTTCTTTGAAATCGTTTCCATATTTTGCAATGAGTTCTTCTACTAGCTGCTCGACCGTTGTTGCGTTTATATCGGTTTCTTTCTCTTGATTTGTTACAGCAGTCAAAACTGACGAGAAGCGCACTTTTACCGCCAGATTTAACCCTCCACGGCTCTCTGCATCGATAAAGTTTTAATAAATAAAACATTAAATTATACGTAAGAGTAATTTTAGAGCAAATTACTATTATATATCATTTTTCTCATAAAATATGACTGTGAGTAATAAAAATTAATGAGATGAGAAATTGGCCGAAGAATTTGACCAAGAAGAAATTAAACGATTAAGAAGACAAGCAAATATAACTCAAACTGAATTAGCAAAACGAGCAGGTGTAAGTCAGTCGTTAATTGCGCGGATAGAAGCAGGCACGCTCGATCCAAGACTTTCTACCTTTAAAAAAATATTGGATGCGCTCAAGCAAGTTCAAGTTGAGAAAAAACGCAAAGTCGAGGAACTAATGAGCAGCCCAGTTATCTATGTTGGCCCGGATGATACTGTTGTTAAAGTTGCGCGATTGATGCAAAAAAATTCTATTTCCCAACTTCCAGTTTTAGACAAGGGAATTCAGGTAGGTAGTGTTTCAGAAACTAGCGTAATTAATAGGATAGCCACAGAAGGGGATCCAACTAGGCTTGTAAATCTAAAAGTAGGAGAAATAATGGAGGATCCCTTTCCAACAGTTAGTAAAACTGCTAACCTAGATGTTGCAGTTTCATTATTGCGAAGTTCTCCTGCCGTATTAGTTGTAGATAAGGGGAGAGCAGTCGGAATAATTGCAAAAGCTGATGCAATCAAACTGTTGCGCTAATTTAGGATTTGAGCGTTAAGGCTAGTTTTTTAAAAATTATCTTTGGGCTCTATTACACTCTGTACAGAAAATTGTATCAGCAGGCATTTCAGCTCCACAAAATTTGCATTGTTGTACTTGAACTTGAGGCTGAATCATTAGTCTCTCTCTTGGAGTAGCTCCGTATATTGCCCATCCTAAACCAATAATAGCAATAATTGCTCCTAACAATTCCATATAGAGGGCTTGGCCATACTCAACCGTGGGTGAGCCATAAAAGCCGTAAATACCCGCCTTCTCCATTCCTGTTTGATAAATTTGGATCGCTATTAAGCCGTATACAAATATCAATACGCCAATTGCAAGTAAAAACATGCCAAAACCGAAATATCCAGCGCGCATAGATCCTCTCGATTATTGTTTTATATTAAATTCTTTTGTGTATTTTTCAACAATATCAAAAAAAGCATCGTGAAGGTTTGTCAATCCCTCTGAGCTTAGTCCATAAGTCGAAAGTTTAACATGCTTGCTCAATCCACGGTGTAATCCAATAAATCCGTGCTTCTCCATTTCTTCAGCCAAGAAGAATCCCTTGCGCTTATGGTGCTTTGAGATTTCCCAAAAAATTGGAGTTTCCAAATGAATCAAATGGTGGTTATGAGGTCTTTCTCCAATAATCATTATGCCTTGGATATTTTCTATTTCTTGTATAAACCATCCGATTTTTTTTAACTCTTCACCCCAAGTTTTTGTGCGTTCTACCACATATGGAAATGATAACATTGAACTAATTAGTGGGATACCACCAACGCTGCATCCAAAAACATTTGGAATTTTTTTTCCAAAGACTCGGCCAGTCCAATCTGGTTTTATTGTTGATGGAGCAAATGCCTTTTTTCCCCACTCATAAGAGGTTATTAAAAAACCAAGCGGTCCCAGAGATGCCATTGATTTGTGAGCAGATATTGTCAAAAAATCAGCCTTAAAATCTCGCATATTAACTGGCATGACCCCGCCAGTATATGCTGCATTCACCATGTAAGGTATTCCATAATCCTCTGCTATTTTCCCAACTTCTTTTACTGGATTAAGATTGCCATAATATGGCTCAACGTGAGTTAAAACTAAGAGAGCTGGAAGTTTTTCACTTTGGCTTTTAACTTGTTCGATTTTTTCCACAAAGTCCTCTGTCCTCACTTTATATTCTGGATACCCTGTGTTCGTAGGTTCCACTAGTTGTAGGCCAGCCATTTCAGCAGCAATTGCGGTTGAATAATGGCATAAAGGATCTGCCACTATTATGTTTGTGTAGTCTTTTGATCCTTCAACTTTCAAGCTTTCGGCTATTGTTCTAACAACTGCGAATTGGGCTGCGCGGCATCCAAATGTATGTTCTGCGACATCTCCGCCAA